>JANMDA010000295.1:0-2372 GCA_031376085.1 Chloracidobacterium sp. | reverse complement strand
CCCTGAGATTTTTCACCACAAAGTCACGGAGAGCACAAGGAAAAATGAGATCAGTCATGTGCTCGTTTGTGCGTCCCTGAGATTTTTGGTTCAGCGTATGCCGTCATCTACTACGGCGTCTGCTGAGTCAAAATGCGCGTCCCTGGAATTTTTCAATGCAAAGTCGCGAAGGAGCAGAGTCGCAAGAGATCTGGGAAAAGAGCGCGTCCCTGAGATTTTTTCACCACAGAGCCCCAGAGAACACAGAGAATAAAAACAAGTCGATGTTCTGATGTGTGCGTCCCTGAAACTTTTGGTTATCCTGCGTTGATTCATCACCCTCATTTGATCTAGGCCGGATGTCCTCATTAAATCAGGTTGCAACTGCACATTTGTTGATCGTGTTCTTTGAAAAACAACATTTCGGACAAACTGAAAGGTGGAAACTACGAACTGAAAATAAAGAGCGTCAATTAATATTTTCAGTTTTAACATTACAGCTTTTAGTTTGTTCGGAATGTCGTTCATTGTTTTTCAAAGGCCCCTAATCACAAATTTTTAATACCTAAGACTATCCACGAACTTCACACTAGCGCCATTTTTGGAAAATTGAAATACCAACTTTCCGGATATGACGCAACTTTCCGGATATGACGCAACTTTCTGAATATGACGTGGTTTTCCGAATATGACGTAACTTTCCGATGATTAAACATTGTTTGTGAGCAATCGAACTGGTCGTCTGCTAACGCAGGACAAAGACGTAACTTTCCGGCTCTTGTATAATGCACGTCAGCGCTTTATGTTCGACTCCGTTATCGGTGGGTAAGAAATATCCACAAGTAAATGCCACCGAGGTAAAGCGCCGGTAAAGCCACTGCGATCGTCGAACAAAGCCAGAACAGAATTGATTCTCGCTTGACAGCTTTCCAGATCACGATAATTACGCCGATCAGAACCAAAGTGAGGCTCAGAAAAAACATAAGGATTGCAAATATTAAACCTACGGTGCCGTCAGACTGAAATACTGAACGACCTACGAGTGAGTAGATAAATATGCTGATCGGAATGGATGAAAAAGTAAGAAATACGATCCGTCCTACCTTTATTCTGCTGCTGCTGTCTGGTAGTTCATCAAACATAAACGGTCGCTTTAAAATCGCGCGTTATCCTCGCATCGCGGTCAGTATCTCATCCACGACCTTCTTCGCGCCACTGTGCATTGACTATCGGTGAAATGTACAAAATTCTTTTGGCTCGGTTCCGGCGCGGAAGGTTTTGGCAAATTTGTCGGGGCAATTTACAGTCGCCCGCATTAGCGTGAGCGGGCAGATCATTATCGTCACGCTTCCTGACTCATCAGATGGTGGGCGAGATTCTTTTGACGACTTTTTCTCCGGAGGCTCGGTGCCGTCCTGCCAGGTTCCATCGAGCGGCGTCGGGCTGTGTGATGGAAGCGGGATCGGTTCGCCGTTTTCAAGCGTTTCCTCAGGCACGGGCAGCAAAGCTCGATTGGGAACTGTGCCGGCAATAAATAATTCGACGCGGCGAAATTCGGCAGGAACGTCTGTCACATAAAGATCAGGCGAATCAGGTGTAGGCTCGTCGTAATCAGGAATATTCGGGTCCTTTGACTTCTTCGGAGTCGGGATGGGCGTCGGACTTGGCTCGGCGGCATCGAGTTCGCGGATAAGACCGCCGTTGCGGATGTCGATCTCGGCTTTTCGAATGTTCGCAGGCATCGTCCAGTCGCCGTTCCATTCGGGATGGATCCGTAAAGCTTCCTTCATAAAATCTGCCCACACCGGCATTGCCGAATCCGCACCTTTCATTCCAAGGTCATCGCCGTTGTCGAATCCAACATAAACGACACAGACCAGATCAGGCGTAAAACCTGCAAACCAACCATCACGCGAAGTCCCGGTCTTTCCTGCAAAAGCAGTCTTGCCCGGATTATTGCGAAATCCCCAACTCTGGACATGTGCAGCCGTGCCACGATTTATCACATCCTTCATAATGTCGTCCATGACATATGCGACATCAGGGCGAACGACATTCTTGCGATCAGGTGCCGGAGCCGTCGTGGTGCGTCCGTCACCCGAAGTGATCCGCGTGATCGGCATCGGCAGCACGCGGTCGCCAAGATTGGCAAACATCGTATAAGCCGTCGCCACCTCAAGCGGTGTCGCTTCTGCCGTGCCGAGGGCCATCGACGGATAAGCTTTTTCAACCTTTGGGAAACCGGCTTTGGCGGCGAGATTCATGACCTTGCCGACGTTCAACTGCATCGCGAGATCGACGGTGATGACGTTTTTGCTCTTAACGAGAGCGTCGCGGAGCGTTGTTTCTTTGTTACTGAAAAAATCGCCGTAGTTATTCGGTTTATAAGATTC
>JANMDA010000263.1:0-1983 GCA_031376085.1 Chloracidobacterium sp. | reverse complement strand
CCATCGACCATGTGAGCGGCGTTGCGGAGCCGGTGCCCTCGCCAAATTTGAGTTCGGGGATGAACTGTTTATCGGCGTTCGGCGGCACTTCTTTTTTATCCCAGACCTGTTCGGGGATCATTAGGCCTTCGTTGGCGAATGCCGCCATATTCATAAGTCGTTTTCGAGCCATCCTAAGGTACTCTATGCTAGGCTTAATGGGCGGATAGTATGAACCGTCAGGCTTGGGCTTTGGATGATTGATCTTGTAAAGATAATCTTTGTGTAAAGCCAATTCATACTGCCCTCGTTCGCCGCTCAGTAAAACCCACAGCCGACCTTTTCCAGTATATTTTCCATCCCAATTCCAGCGGCGGCCGTCGTCCATTTCGCCGTAGCCGTCGTGGTTGTAGCGGTAAAATCCGGCTCCGTTTGGCGTATCGACTTTGATGACCTGGTCGATGACCTTGACGGATTTTGCGATCAGGGGATCGTCGGCAGGCTTGATGCCAAGGCGGACGAGTTCGAGAAAACCGGCATCGACGATGTCGCGTTCGTCAAAAAAACCGGCGCCATTATTTAGCTCGATCTTTTCGCCTTTGTCAGGGTTGCCGTTCTGGGTGATGCGTAAATAATAGTTGCCGTCACCGTATTTGCCCGTCGTCGTCGCGGTCCATTTTGCGATGTTCGCCTGCCAGTCATCAGCGGTCGCAAGATACTTTGTTGCCGAAGCTTCATCGCCATTTTTCTGCGCGATGTCGGCGGCACACACAAGCCCCGCGATCTCGGCGGCGATCGTCGAAGGCGAATAACCGCTCTCTTCCTCCCAACGCTCCTGCGGCGTCTTTGGGCCGTTACGAACGATAAAATCAGCGGCCTTTTTGACGTGATCTTCGTATGTCGCCTTGTCGTTACGGCCAAGCTGATAAGCAAGAATCAACGGAAACGCGACTTCATCCAACTGAAGAGAACCCCAAAACGGCTTGCCGTCGAGAAACGAATTTTGCGGAAAACTTCCGTCCGGTTTTTGCTGAACATTGAAAACAAAATCAAGAGCCCGATTTGCCGCAGCCATATCGCCTAAAGCCATATAAGCCGTTGCCACCTGATAAAGATCACGCGACCATACGAGATGATAACCGCCGACATTATTCTCGTTAGCATTTGCCCCGCCGCCCCACGGAATCGTCAGACTAGCAACATTCGCCCCCGGATGCGTCTTGTCCTCATTCGCCTTAAGCTGCATCGCCGCCATGTTGAACTGGGCCTGATATTTCGGATCGACTTTTGGCAAGGTTTTAACGTAATCGGCCCAGCCACGTTCATATTTAGTTTGAGTAACCTTGAACTTTCTGGAAATAAGATTTCTATCGTCTACAGGTTTTTGTATAGAGTTTCCAAATGCAATCACGGTCGTAAAATGCTCGGGATCATCGATCTTTGCCATCTGAACGATGTTGTCATTCAATGTTCTCGAAGCAAGCAACTGCAAAGTCCCAAACTTTTTGAGCTGAGTGATCCCATCATTCTCTCCAAAAAAGCCACTGTACATCTCAGAGGTTGGACTAGAGAAGAATAAGTTTGATAACACGTTCTCTTTTCTATCTTCTGCCGTCAAAAAGACTGAGTCCGGATGATTAATTGTGGTGAAATAGGTCACGTCACCGAGGCCGCTGTTTCCCAATGACGGGTCGTAATAAACGTAAAGGTTTAAGTTTTTGTTCTTTGACTCGAAGTACACATCTATCAAGACTGCATCCGCATGCGGATCGCTCACATATGTTTTTGTAGTCTTCCACTCACCCGATTTCGCAATATTTATCTGCTGAAAAGTAAGCGAATCCGGTCGTGGTACTTTTACCTGATGAATTGCATCATCTTGTTCCGTCTCGACTTTCTTAGTTTTTGGATTTACCACAACGAACTGCAGCAGATGAACATTCGCGGTCGTCACATCCGGGTAATAGACCTCGGTCATTACGCCTTGGGCGAGGGTGAACCAGA
>JANMDA010000241.1:0-9665 GCA_031376085.1 Chloracidobacterium sp. | reverse complement strand
GCGTTGCCGCTCACTGGAAATATAAGGAAAGCGCACTAGGCAAAAAAGAAGAGGATGAGGGCCTCGATGAACTGCGGAAAACCGTTGAGAGGTTGTTGCTGCCGCTCGTTGAAAATACCAGGGACAATGAGGATTCGGCGGATTTTATCGAAACTCTCAAGCTGGATCTTTTTCCCAAGGACGTGTATGCCTTCACGCCGATGGGCAAGGTCATACAGTTGCCGCGCGGAGCGACGCTGATCGATTTTGCTTATGCAATTCACTCAGTGGTAGGTGATACATGCACTGGAGCAAAGATAAATGGCCGGATCGTTCCGCTTCGCAGCGAACTTAAAAACGGTGATGTTGTTGAGATATTAACAACTCCGCATTCAAAACCGTCTGGCGACTGGCTGAATCATACGGTTACGTCACGGGCCCGCAACCGGATACGTCACTGGATATCACAGGAACAGCGCACCGAATCGATCGACATCGGGCGGAAGCTTCTTGAAAAGGAGGCCGAAAGATTTCGTGTTCCATCGAAGAAGTTTCTAAACAATGAGGCTGAATTGAAACGCATTGCGAATGAATACGGTTTAAGCCGCTCAGACGACCTTTTTGCATCGGTCGGTTATGGTAAAACCCTGCCGCGAACTGTGCTTGGAAAATTCCTTGGTGCTGAAAAATTCAACGAGCTTGATCCTGAGAACAAGAAAGAGACGCGACTAAATACCGGAATGAAGGCCGTCCGTAAGTTCATCGGCATGGGCGAGGACGCGATTATTGTAAAAGGTGTCGATAACCTTCTTATCAATCGTGCAAAATGCTGCAATCCGCTCCGAGGCGAGGAAATAATAGGCTATATCTCGCTTGAAAAAGGCATTGTCGTCCATAACAAACGCTGCAAAAATGTTTCTCAATTGATGGTGAATAAAGAACGCATCGTCGCTGTTGAATGGGCGAGGGAGGCCGATAAAAACCAGATACAGTCGGTCCAACTGCTTGCGACCACTGAAAATCGAACGGGTATGCTAGCCGGTATAACAAATGCCATTGCCGACATCAAAACCGGCATCCGCGACGCCAGGGCGAATGTTTCCAAGGATGACATCGGCATGATCGAGGTCACGGTCGAGGTCTTTGATAAAAAACATCTCGATAAAGTTGTCGGCGCCATCCAACATGTACCCGGCGTTATAGCCGTCGAACGTGTCAATGCTTGAGCAAATAGATGGAACCACAGATAAAGAAGATAAACACAGATGAGGAAGAGATCGAAAATAATGGTCTCTTGAAGTCATTATTTGAGGACGACAATCATCAGCAAGAATTAAATCGGCTTTCGGAAACCATTATTGGGTGTGCTTTTAAGGTTGGAAATACTCTTGGTTGTGGATTTCTTGAAAAGGTGTACGAGAATGCAATGGTAATTGAACTCAGAAGTGCCGGTTTGGTCGTTTCACAACAAGAAAAGATCGCTGTCTATTATGAAGATGCCGTCGTTGGTGACTACGAAGCCGATTTGGTCATAAATGGCCAGATAATCATCGAGTTAAAAGCCGTGCGCGATCTTAACCAAGTACATCGTGCCCAATGTTTCAATTATCTGCGTGCTACCCGATTAAAACTGTGCCTTCTTATCAATTTTGGAAACCCGCGCGTCGAAGTCAAAAGAATTATTCTCTAATTCTGGCATCTGTGTTCATCCTTCTTATCTGTGGTTTCATTCTGTAACTCTCTCGTCTGCTTTCCTTTTCTATACAAATTTGTTAATATTCGCCTTTTGCTTGAGTTGTCGAGTGGAAGGTTTTTTTGATGAAAGAGACAGTAATAACTGAAAACGCACCTGGAGCAATAGGTCCCTATTCGCAGGCGATCAAAGCTGGCGGAATGGTGTTTTGTTCCGGCCAGATACCTATCGATCCGAAAACCGGTGAATTTGTATCGCAGGTTGTAAGTGAACAGACCGAGCAGGTCTTGAACAACCTCAGCGAGGTCTTAAAAGCAGCAGGCACGAGTCTCGATAATGTAGTCAAGACAACAGTCTTTCTGGCCGATATGAATGACTTTGTCGAAATGAACGAAGTTTACAGCCGGTTTTTTAGTGACAACAAGCCGGCACGGGCGACGGTTCAGGCAGCAAGGCTGCCACGCGACGCTAAGGTCGAGATCGACTGCATTGCTATCGTATAGCGTTGTAAAGTTTGGATTTTGAACGAAAGAAAAGCCAAACGCCTGAAAATCTGACGTTTGGCAACTAAAACAGTTAGCTGTATCTCAAATAGAATTACGCAGCTTTGACAACTTTTCCGCCCTTTATGCAGCGTGTGCACGCTTTGATGCGTCCGTTGCCGCCGCCGGGAAGCTGAACCCGGACAGGCTGAAGATTCGGGTTAAACCGCCTTCGCGTCTTGTTGTTAGCGTGTGATACATTATTTCCAAATTGCGGGCCTTTCCCACAGATGTCGCAGCGTTTTGCCATATTTATTACCTCTCGTTACTAGCGAGATTAAAGAGTTATTAAAAAACTCGAAACAAGATATATAACAAAAAACCTTAAGGTTAGTCAAGTAACATAAACGGATGAATAAGATGAAAATAGGAAAAGCAATCGTGCGAATTAATAAAAAAGAACTTCTTAGCCGGACCGCAGTTGTAATTTTTGCTGTGATGCTGGTTGCATGCGGCATGCCCGTGGCAAATTCCCAATCGGGCGGAACGGTCGATTCGAATGAAACGGCCGCCAAAGTAAACGGCAAGGTCATTACAATGCAGGATGTCGATCGGGCCGTTAAACAACAGGCCCAGGGACAGGAAAGCAAACTTTCGCCCCTCGAATTGGCTGGTGCACGCCTTCAGGTGCTGCAAAACCTCGTCGAGCAGGAAGTGATGTTCCAAAAAGCCGAAAAAGAGAATATGGTCCCGTCTGAAGAGGACGTGACCGGCGAGATCAACAAGAAGAAAGTTGAAAGCCGCTTATCCGTCGAAGAGTTTGACAAGCAAATGAAGCAGGCCGGTTTGGATGACAAATCGTTTCGCGACTCGGTTAAAAAAGCACTTTCGATCCAAAAACTGGTCGACAAGGTCACAAGCCGGATAGAAACCCCTAAGGACCAGGAAATCGTAGATTTCTTCAAGAGCAATCCCGATCTTTTTGTTAAGAAGCGTGGTGTTCGCCTTGCGGCAATAGTGGTCGATCCTTCGGACGGCGGCGAGGGCGACACGACGCGGAATGAGGTCGAAGCCAGTCAGAAGGTCAAAGAAGTGCTTGCAAAGGTGCAGCAGCCAGCCAGCGATTTTGCGGCCTTAGCTCGTGAATACAGCGAAGATCCGAGCAAACTACAGGGCGGCGACCTTGGCTATATCAGCGAGGATGAATTGAAGCAGAATTTTGGGGCCAACATCGCCGGAGCTTTTATGAATCCACAATTTGCGATCGGCCAGGTCACTAATATGGTGCCGGTGAATGGTAAAGGTTATATTTTCAAGCTTCAAGAGAGGATCGAAAAAGAAGAGACATTGACCATCGATAGCCCTGATGTTCGGCCGCAGATAAACAAACTGCTAGTTGACAACCGCAAACAGCTTCTTGCCGCGTCGTATCAGGCCATTGCAATGAATGACGCTAAGATCGAGAATTATCTTGCCAAAAAGGTCGTAGATAATCCGAATGAACTCAGCGGCACTCGACCGGCCGGAGCAGTAAACGCAAACACCGATTCGAATTCAAACAAGACTGCAACTGCAAATTCGAATATTGCGGCAAATACAAAACCGGCAGCCAACGCAAATACTTTGGTAAAACCCGAAGATAATCCAAAACCGGCGGCAAAGCCTTCCGAGGCTAAAAAGCCTGAGGCCGCAAATAAAACGAAATAAGGCTCGTTGATTAAATAAGCAAAGGTAAAGGGCAAGATTGCGGATTTTGCCTTTTACCTTTTTACTTTTACTTCAGTTGTATGCTCTTCAGACTTTCAGATATATGGAAATCCTACGGCGGGACCGAGATCCTTAAGGGCGTCTCGTTCCAGGTCAATCCGTCGGAAAAGGTCGGCCTTGTCGGGCGAAATGGCGCGGGCAAGACGACGGTTTTTCGGATCATTACCGGACAGGAAGGCGTCGATGACGGCGAGGTCATTAAGATGAACGGCCTCAAGCTCGGCCTCCTTGACCAACATGTCGATTTTGGCGAGGCCGAGACCGTTCACACTGCAGCACTTTCTGCATTCAAGGAAATCCACGACATTGAAGCCGAGATGCGTCGGCTTGAGAAAACGATGGAGACCGATCATTCCGAAGCGGTTCTCCACAAATACGCGGATTTGCAAACTGCATTCGAACAGGCCGACGGCTTTTCCTATGCCGCCAAAGCCGAATCTATCTTGCTCGGAATGGGTTTTTCAAATGAAAGTTGGTCGCATGATGTGCGAACGCTTTCTGGCGGTCAAAAGAACCGTTTGGGAATGGTGCGTCTGCTGCTATCTAACGCCGATGTTATGCTGCTCGACGAGCCGACCAATCACCTTGATGTCGACGCGGTCGAATGGCTTGAGGAATTTTTGCAGACTTACGAAAAAACTTATGTCGTCATCAGCCACGACCGGTATTTTCTCGACCGCACGACAAACCGCGTCGTCGAGATGGATCGCGGCGTCGCAGTCACCTACAAAGGCAACTACTCAAAATATCTCGAAGAGCGTGAACTTCGCCGCGAACAGCAGATACGCGAGTACGAAAATCAGCAGGCTCATATCAATAAAACGCAGGAATTCATCCGCCGCAATCTCGAAGGCCAAAAGACAAAGCAGGCCAAATCGCGCCGAACGCTGCTTGCCAAAATGGATCGTATCGAAGCCGTCACGAGCGAAAAGTCCGGCGGTAATTTTGGCTTGCGTCAGGTCCAGCGCACCGGGAACAACGTCCTGACCGCCGAAGACCTGACGATCGGATACGACAAAAAGGTGTTGGCGAAAAAACTAAATTTCTCGCTTCATCGCGGCGATGCTCTTGGCATTATCGGCGGCAACGGCACAGGCAAGACGACACTCGTCAAGACGATTCTTGGAAATATCCGCGAGCTTGAAGGAAAGATACACTGGGGAACAAAGGTCAACATCGGTTATTATTCTCAAAATCTTGAAGGCCTCGAACCGAGAAACGAGGTGATACAAGAACTAAGACGTGTCGCTCCAACGGCAGATAACGGCACGCTGCGCGGGTTTCTCGCCAAGTTCCTATTCATGGGTGAAGATGTTTTCAAACCGGTCTCAGCTCTTTCAGGCGGCGAAAAGGGAAGGCTTGCTCTTGCGAAACTGATCTATTCGCAAAAGAATGTGCTGGTACTCGACGAGCCGACAAATCATCTCGACATCCCTTCGCGTGAATCGCTCGAAAACGCTCTCGAAGAATACGACGGCACTATAATCGCCGTCAGTCACGACCGCTTTTTCCTCGACAAGATCGCCAATCAAATGCTGTCGTTCGAGAATGATGGAACTGTCCTAAACTATGACGGCAACTACACCGAATTTCACGACTGGAAAGTAGACAAGCTAAGTGAACCGCAGAGTCGAAATGACCGTGTGTCAGAACCGGGAGCGATAGCGACTGGGTTTCGAGAGACGCCTAAAACCAAAGACCAAAAGCCTAAGACCGATCCTCTCTCAAAAAATCAGATCAACCAACTCAAAAAACGCATCAAGCAGATCGAATCTGAAATTCCCAAACTCGAATCCGAAGCTGCGAAACTTACGCAGGACATGTCCAACCCAAAGATTGCCTCCGACTTTACCCGCCTCGCTGAAGTCACGCAAAAAATTACCGCGACTGAACCCCGAATCAAATCTCTTTACGAAGAGTGGGAATCACTTGCCGAACAACTTTCCTGAAAAAAATGCCGCATGCGGTAAACTATCTAAAACGACATTGCATCCACAAGCAGCGAACCTGAGCTTTCTCTTACTTTACTCGTTAGCTTGAGTGTGGGCATTGCTGTTCTATCGGGAAGTATAGCGTTGCACGGGACTCGCGGTGACAGGCATCCCTTCGCCAGTTCGGCGACAAATGATAGCCCTAACTTCGTGAATGGCAACGCCATAACGGCATTATTATTGCTTTTTGCAATGGTGTCGTTTGCGCTGTGTATCCACGGATTGTCGTTTCCTATCGGCGCCTCAAACGGGAATGATGCCGGATAGCTCTTGTTGAACCACGACGCGTGATCCGAGCACGCATAACCGCAGGGTGAGTTGCCCACCAGTAGAGACGGCTGATACGCCGTCATCAGGTCACGGAGAAACTGGTTTTGGGCGGCATTCGTGAAGTCGGTGATCATGACCATGTCATAGCCCTGAGTACCTTTGTAGTTCGTCATGTCGAGCTGTACAACTCCTACTACATTTGTGTTAGCAGTTCGATATGCAGTTGCTATGGCATTCGAACCTCGTAAACCCACTTCCTCTGCCGCATATGCCATGAACTTGACAGTTCTGGCGGGTCGGAAACTTTTACTCATCAGCACGCGGATCATCTCAGTCAGGCAAGCGATGCCCGACGCATCATCATCGGCGCCGGGTGCGGACAGCGTCGATCCGCCCTGGTTGATCGAATCCTGATGGGCTCCCAAAACAACGACCTCGTCCGGATAAGTGCTGCCGCGAATGGTCATTACGACCGATGGCTGGGGCGAAGTGCCAGTCGGATGATTAAAAAACTCGACCGTGGTCAGGTTGTTGCCGCGAACCGTGGCAAGCTGCGACCATTTGTTCTTTATCCAATTGGCGGAATCGAGTCCGCTTTGCTGATTGTAGCGGCGATTTGGGAAAGCAGACAGATCGAGTATCACCTGCCTGTTGCTGATTTCACTCGTCGCGGCAAACAATGAGTTTACGGCGGTCTGGTTGTCGATGGAATAAATGACGGATGGAGCCAACACATCTGCCGAATTCATTCGCTCGACCCAGGCGATGGCTTCGGCCTCGCTCGAATGATCGACGAACCCTCCGCACTTATGAAAATTCTCGTGCATTCCACGCGAGAGGTCTTCCATCTGAGCTTCATCAAGCTGCAGGATCGCAATGCCGTCAATAATGCGCCCCACACGGGCGTTAAGCGGTTGACGGGCGTCAAATGCCTTTATGGATGCAGCGACAGTATCGAGTTCAGCAGCGTCCACGCTAACCCAATGCTCTACACTGTTTGCAAAGATGGTATTGCCGGTAACGGTAAAAATTGCGAGAAAAAGAAAGACGGCGAGTGCCTTTTTGATAACCTGGTTCGACATAAAAATAATTCGCTCCTATTGATTTTGATTATACATCAAAGCTGGCATCTCCAAAGCCCCATTTTTCGATCTGCCGTCGATGGCGGAGGATGTGGACGATGGCGTGTTCGATTAGCTGTTCGAGATCGTATGTTGGCCCCCAATGGACAGTCATCGAAACAGCCTCTATCTGATCGTCCGGCATCTCCCATTTGCCGTCCAACGTCGCGACGGTATAGTCGAGCATCGAATCAAATTCCTTGAGCGACTCCGCGTCCTCAAGGAGCCGCTTCTGCGGCGAACTTATCGTCATAGAAAACGCGCCGCGAATGTAGTTGGCATAACCGTAACCGGCCGCAACAACGTGCGACATAACCGTCTGCACCGAACGGCAATTCTCATCCGCCGTCTCCGCGTCAACGATCCGCGTGTACTGCTCCTCCGTCAGCCCGCCAATAAGTGCGCGAAACTCCACCGCCGCCCGCTCATACTCATCCATCATCGCGCCCACAGCGCCCTTGCGATACGTTTTGTTCATATTCTATTTGATCCAGCAAATCAAAGTCTCCGAAGGAGACGTACAATATAGCGTAGGGTGAAACCCTACGGCATGATGTTCAAAAAGCCCGTCGCCGAAGGTGACGAACAATTAATCCCAAACATATCGTTCGTCGTATTCGACCCGATATTTACGCAATAATCCTCGAAACTCGTCCTTGAAATCCTTTTCGACGTGATGCTCCTTCTGTTCCGAGATATATTTCATTACCCGCGGTACCTGAGACTCGCCTATGGAAAACGCTCCGTAGCCTTCCTGCCAATAAAACGAACGCTCGTGCTGCTTCATCCAGCCCAGCTGTCGCGTTTAATATTGCCAACAAGATCGCTGACATCGATTGTTTTGCCCATCGAGATCAGAAGGTGGCCGTGATTCGCCGTGCCGTTACCAATGATAAGTTTCGATTTGTTGTTCTCGACGATGCCGTGAATGTAAGCATATAAGCCTGACTCTATCTCGGGATGAATCAGATCGATGCGGTTCTTCGTTGAGAAGACTACATGTACCAATATCTTGACCAATGATTGCGGCATATGTTGTTCGTCACCTTCGGCGACGGAATTGTGATATATCCTTTTCGTAGGGTTTCACCCTACGCTATGTTGTCGGTCTCCTTCGGAGACAAAGCCACCGCCCTCGCTCATACTCGCCCATCATCGCGCCCACGGCGCCTTTTCGATAAACATTTGCCATATTTTGTTAGTTCAAAGAAAGGATTCTATTATGGCGCGATAAAGTTGGCAAAGTCGCTTAAATATGTACTGAAATGTGATAAGATGCTCACGTTATGTTACTGAGGGTGTTCATCGGGTTGATTCTGTGTGCTAGCGTCAGTTACGCACAGGCTGATTCTGTGTTGTTTCCGGCTCGTGTTGGAGAACAATATGGTTACATAAATAGCCAGGGTCAGATGGTGATCAAACCCCAATTCGACACCGCGGAAAAATTCCATGATGGTTTAGCTCTCGTTGCGCAAGGAGGAGCAGGGTAAAAATTGGATCAGGATATTGGAGAATTCCTACAAAACGAGGTTATATCGATAAAACGGGAAAATTCATTATTCCTCTTGGGAAATATAATCTCGCGAACAGTTTCTCTGAAGGATTGGCCGCAGTCTGGATGGAGTCACCGTGTGATCGCTCGTGCTATGGATATATCGATACAACCGGAAAGGTTGTTTTGGAGCAAAAATATCAGACAGCCGGAAAGTTTACGAACGGAACCGCAGACGTTCGAATGGCCGACGATAAATGGGGTGTTATTGATAAATCCGGTAAGTTCATTATTCCTCCAGACTACGATGGCGTTTTTCCTTTTCGCGAAGGGGTTGGAATCGCAATAACGATTAAAAACAAAAAAGCGTCTCCATTTGACCAGGTGCCCGAGGATTTTGGGACAGATCTTTATGATATGAGTGGGGAGGTGATCGCGAGTCCACCCTATTTTGTATTTGGATTCTACGAGAATGGCTTAGTTGAAATACTCACAAGGAGCGGAGCGGGTTTTATCGATAACAGGGGAAATCTAGTCATCGCACCAAGCTTTCGCGGAGCGCTTGGTTTTTCGGAAGGGCTTTGCGCTGTAAAGGTGAACAATAAATGGGGGTATATCGATCCAAGTGGGAAGTTTGCTGTTGAACCAATGTTTGATGAGGCATATCAATTTTCGGATGACCTCGCAGTTGTCTTAGTCAATGGTAAGCAAGGTTACATCGATAAAAAAGGCAAGTTTGCAATCCAGCCTCGGGATTGGAGTCTTAGCGGTTTCGAGGATGGGCTCGCCTCTGTTCGTAGCCAAGGATGGAGCGGTTACATTGACAAGACCGGCAAATTTGTCTGGAAAACCAAGGACTAACTCTCACCT
>JANMDA010000182.1:0-41390 GCA_031376085.1 Chloracidobacterium sp. | reverse complement strand
GGTGAAACCCTACGAATAAGAGATCTCACTGATTTGCTCCCTGTAGGGGAGCAACACCAACCGACAATGTTCGTCCCCTTCAGGGACGCAATATATTTGATGAATCGTACCCAGGGTTGCACCCTGGGCTATTATCTTTGTCACCTTCGGCGACAGTTGGCCGTTGATATTTGATAATTTTAAGAGATGTTTCAGGCGATAAAGCCTGTAGCAATTTGTGACACAAACCGTTGCGTGTCCCGGTGATCAGAACATCGGGCGAACAGGCTAAATATGCTAAATACAAGAGTTAGGTGATTCTGTTCCAAACGCAATTTTTTTTTCGAAAAGCGCGGGACACGGCAAAAAACAGGCCACAATCTGTTTATTTGCAATATTTACACTGTCCCACTGCCTTCTGGGACAGGGTGGGACAAGCGGGACACGGAATAGATGCTGAATCAAGAAGTTTAGCCGACCTCTTCGCCCTTGGCTTTTAGGGTGCGGCGCCAGAGTTCGCGGTATGCGGTAAAGCGTGAGACGAGCGTGTTGAAGTAATAGCGTTGGGCGTATGAAAGCGTGCGATCGTCGGCGATGCGTTTGATGCGGGATTCGAGACGAGCCTTTGATTCGAGCGGCGGACGTTTTGTCGCACCGTTAAAATAGATATCAAAATCTATCTTCAGCTTCCGGATGTCGTCTTCCAGACGTGAAAGCTGCTGATCGAGCTCAGCGGCTTCTTCCTGCTTGGATTGAGTGTTTCTGTATAACTTGTTGCCGATGAGTGCCATTTGGTGAAGATTTCCTGACGAGAAAGGCGAGAACTCGCCCTTTTAAATAAAAGCTCTAACAGCCGTCTGTTTCCACGTTTTTGTTGATTTTTCGGTTAAGATAGTTGTATGCCTTCTTCAGCCAAAGCGTCCAACTCCGTCCTGCGGAATCTGCCGTCGGTTGACGAACTGCTCCGCTGCGTGACCGGCCAGAAGATCGCTACCGAAGCAGGAGAGCGTCATACAACGGAGCTTTGCCGGAACGTTATCGTACAGATCCGGCAGGAGATCGGCAAACCTTCTGCTAAGGAGCAGTCAAAAGAGAGCTTGCTGACTCTGTCGGAAAATAGACTGGCGAATGAGTGGCAGTTGGAACGCTTGAGCGGGATCAAACGCGTTATTAACGCGACGGGTGTCGTTATTCACACAAATCTCGGCAGGGCACCTTTGTCGGAAAAGGCTCGTCGGGCAGTAGCTGATGAAGCCGCGGGATATTGCACGCTCGAATATGATATTCAGACCGGAAAACGTGGACGCCGAGGGTTTCGAGCAGAAACTCTGCTAACAGAATTGACCGGTGCTGAAGACGTTTTGATCGTCAACAACTGTGCCGCCGCCGCATTTTTCGTGCTGACCGTATTTGCCTCGGGCGGCGAGGTCGTAATCTCACGCGGCGAGCTTGTCGAGATCGGCGGCGACTTTCGAGTGCCCGACGTTTTGAAGCAATCAAGGGCCAAGCTGCGTGAGGTCGGCACCACCAACCGCACGAAACTCGCCGATTACGAAGAAGCGCTGAACGACAAGACGCGGCTGATATTGCGTGTGCATCCTTCGAATTACAGGATCGTCGGATTTACAGCAACACCGACCGTCGCCGAGCTTGCCGATCTTGCACACAGCAAAGGCATTTTACTTTACGAAGACATCGGCTCGGGAGCATTGATAGATATGAGCGGTTTCGGACTTTCGGACGAACCCGTAGTGGCTCGCTCGCTCGCTGACGGTGCGGACATCGTCACATTCAGCGGCGACAAACTGCTCGGCGGACCACAGGCGGGAATAATTGCAGGCAAGAGCGAATTCATCAGCCGTCTTAGAAAGCAACCGCTTTACAGGGCTTTAAGGGTTGATAAGCTCGCCTACGCCGCTCTCGAAGCAACACTTGAAGCTTATCGCCAAGGCGACGCGACGAGCGAAATTCTTGTGCTGAAAATGCTGTCCATGAGCAAGGACGAGATCGCAAAGCGTGTCGAGCATTTTGCTAAACAGCTAAGCGACAAGCTTGGAGAGAACAGCAATTTGAAATTTGAAATTTCAGATGGGCTTTCAGCAGTAGGCGGCGGAGCAGCTCCAAATGCTGAACTGCAAACCAAGCTTCTCGCTTTATCACATCAAAAGACAAAAGCACTGAGATTAGAGCAGCAACTAAGAAAAGCTGATACGCCGGTCATCGCACGCATCGTTGATGACAAGGTGATGATAGACCTGCGAACCGTTTCAGACTTGGAACAGGTGGAACTGTTGGAAACTATTTGCCGTCTCGCATAAGTGTTCCAAGCTTATCCGTTCTTCCGGGCAAATTCCTGCATAAAATCGACAAGTGCCTCGACACCTTGCTTTGGAAATGCGTTGTAGATAGAGGCTCGAATACCGCCGACATCACGGTGGCCTTTCAGGCCGTCAAGGCCTAGAGCGGTCGCTTCTGAGCAGAACTGCTTTTCAAGATCTTCGGACGGAAGCCGGAATGTGACGTTCATCAGCGAACGAGCCTCGCGAGCAGCGTGTCCGGTGTAATATCCATCGCTGCCATCGATAGCATCGTAAAGAACGGCAGCTTTTTCTTCGTTTTTTGACTGCATGGCCGGAACGCCGCCTTGCTCTTTCAGCCATTCGCAAACAAGGTTGATGAGATAAATGCCCCAGGTGTTTGGCGTGTTCAGCATCGACTCGTTTTTCGCGATCTGGCGGTAATCGAGGAATGAATGCTGGCCTTCGGGAACCGCTGCAAGAAGATCGTCGCGTATTATGACAACCGTAACACCGCTTGGGCCGATATTCTTCTGAGCACCTGCGTAGATCAATGCGTATTTCTCAATGTCGAGCGGTTTTGAAAGGATATTGGACGAAGCATCGCACACGACGGGAATACCGCTGCCTTCAAGCTCGTATTTGAACTCGACGCCCTCGATAGTTTCGTTCGATGTGTAATGAACATACTTTGCATCGGTGCTGAAATTCAGTTCAGCCTGTTCAGGCACCGATTTGAAGCCTTCGTCAGCCGTCGAAAAAATAGTTACAGCGTTGCCGCAGCGTTTAGCTTCTTTCAGAGCCTTTTTGCCCCATGCTCCGGTGATCACATAGTCGGCAGTCTCACCTTTATCAAGGAAGTTCATCGGTATCATGGAAAACTGCTGCGTTGCTCCGCCTTGCAGAAAAAGAATGCGGTAATTGTCGGGCACATTGAGCAATTCGCGTAGTCCGCTTTCTGCACCTGCCAGAATACTAGCGAATTGCTTTGAGCGATGGCTGATCTCCATTACGCTCATTCCGATGCCGCTGAGCGACAGGATCTCGCTCTGTGCCTTTTCCAAAACCGCAGCAGGCATCACAGCAGGCCCGGCGCTAAAATTGTAAAGTTTCTGAGTCATTTTCTTTTTTAGGCAAATTATTTTGCTTATCGAAAGGATAAGATACCATAGAGACAGATGCTTTTTCGAACGGAATTGAGTTAGAATAATCGGAAAAGGACAAACTCTTTTTAGCAGCACGGCATCTTACAGGACGCAGCATTGCGGCTGAAAACAATCGGAGGAATTCAATGTTTCGAAAATCGTATTTATATCTTTTTCTGGCTGCGGCGATCTCTTTGGCCGCTCAGATTAACGCCTACGCGCAAATGGGGCCGGTAAACGGAACCGTTGTTTTGTCAACAGCCGACGGCAAGACCGTTCCGGTCGCCAATGCCGTGATCGATGTGTACCGCACGGATGTAAAAGGCGGCTTTCCGTCCGCAAAGACGAATAAGAGCGGCGAATTTAACTTTGCGGGCATGTTATTTTCAGCCGAATACGCTTTTGCCGTCAGTGCTCCTAACTGTGCACCGATCATTTTTCCAAATGTTAAGGCTGGCCAGGAAAAGCTTGTAATTACCTTATATCCCGGCGATGGACATAAGTTCACCGAGGCCGAAGCCCGAAAAGGCGCGGCCGACGCACCAAAAGGCGGCGAAGCTAATTCGGGTATAAGCGAAGACGAGAAAAAGGCGATGGCGGAGCTTGATAAAAAGAACGCCGAGATCATGGCGAAAAATGAAAAGATGAAAAACGCCGATTCGATCGCCGCCAAATCGAATTCGGAAGGAAATGTCGCCGTCAATGCCGAGAATTACGATCTGGCGATCGCAAAATTTAACGAGGGTATTGAGGCAGTTCCAGACTATGTCGGCAGCACGCCAATTATGCTGAACGGCAAGATGATCGCATTAAAGGGTAAGGCTTATAGGATTTACAAGGAAGGGGCGACATCTGCTGACGCTTCAGTAAAAACTGCGAAATACGCAGAGGCAAATAAGTTATATGATGACGCTCTCGCCGCTTTTCAGCAGGGCCTTGCGGTAATAAAAGCCGCAGCTCCTGCTGCAAATCCGGCAGATCAGAAGCAGCGTGAAGGCTCAACACTGGCTCTGTACACTATAGCAACGGAAGTTCACCGGCTGAAAGCCAGTGTCGACAGTTCTAAGACAGCAGAGGCAAATACTGTTATCACCGAATATATCGCCATGGAACCCGATGCTGCGAAAAAGATCAATGCACAGATGGCACTCGGAGACATTTTTCGTCGAACTGGTGATCTCGAAAAAGCTGTAGCTGCCTATCGGCAGGTATTGGTGCTCAAACCCGATCATGCTGACGCGATGGGCAGTTTGGGGCTTTCACTCTTTGGCCAGGGTGCATCGATGATGCCGGAAGATAAGGAAATGGAGCAAGAAGGGCTCAATTTCATGCAAAAGTATATTGATCTTTCGCCAATTTCACCTACGGATTCGCAGCAGACCAAGGAGCTCAAAGCCAGCATTAAGGAGTCCGTTGACTACCTAAAGGCACAGAAAATGGCCCCGCAGAAAGTAGCCGCACCAACGCCGAAGAAGAAAAATTGATTTGCTGTTCAGATGAACAAATCCGGCCAGGCTGCGAAGCGATTCGAAGCCTGGCATTATTTCTCGAGGTGTGAAAAATGATACGAAAAATTCAGGTTGAGGATATTCCGAAAGTTGTGGCCCTGCTGCGGGAATTCGCTGCATTCGAAAACCTGAGTTCGTATTGCACCGCGACTGAAGATCAATTGCATTCAGCGATGTTCGGCTCAAAATCGATCGTTGAGGGGTTGATCGTGTATGACGGCGACGTGGCAGCAGCATTCGCACTCTATTATCCAAATTTTTCAAGTTTTCGGGCTGAACGCGGATTTCATCTCGAAGACCTTTACATATCCAGCGACTGCCGCGGAAAGGGTATTGGAGAAGCAATACTGAAAGAGATCGCACGCGATGCAGCATCACGCGGATTTATGCGGATCGATTTTAACGTTCTCGGCTGGAATACACCCGCACTCGAGTTTTACAAAAAGCTTGGAGCGGCCTCTAACGACGAGGAGGCGCATTTCAAGTTTGCGGGAGAAGCGTTTGAACAATTGGCTTCCTAGCGAGCTATTTCAAAACTCGCAGCGTTAGATAAGGCACCAACATAAATAACATTATCGCCAGCTTGTAAAAAGTCATGCCGTAGAACATTCCCTTATCGTACGTTTCCCCGGATATGTGGAAAAATCGGCGGCACCAGTCTATAAGTAATGGACGAGCTGAAATACAGAGCAGAAACCAGACCATCAACACTCCATAGTTGAACAATGCACACCAGCCAAAAAAATAGCGAAGTTGATCCATTGTCATAGTTTTTCTCCTCCTCTAAAAAATGATTGTCTTATTCAAATTGCTTCTTAAACTCTTCAAACGTTAGCTTGAGGGCCTCGACCTCTTCACGCAAGCCAGTAACTTCTTCCTCAAGTTTTTCCATTCTTTCCGCGTCGACCGCAGTGCGTGACGCACGAGCCACGGGGGCTGCTGCCAGAGCCTCGATGTCGATGGCACCGGAAAGCAGATGTGCAAAACGCGCTTCCTTGCGTCCCGGTTGAACCGGAAGCCTGACCACAAGAGGTTTATCACGCCGCATCAACCCGTCAAGCGTTTCCTGAACCTCACCGAGGCTAGAAAATGAGTAAAGCCTTTCGCAGTGTCCGCGAAGTTCGCCCAAAGTCTGCGGCCCGCGCAGCAGCATTTCAGAAATGATCGCAGTCGCCGCCTCGTCTAATTCGTAAACGCTCGGCAGCATATGTTTGTATTTCGGCACGCGGCTCGTGCTGCCGTAAAAAACATAGACGAGATTACGGTCGCGTAAAGTTTCGAGCGTTTCACCTACGGCCATTTCGCCGTATGAAACAACAGGCTCGCGATTGTTCTTTTGATTACAGGCGTTAACGAGAGCGTTCAGCGTCAGTGGATAATATTCCGGCGTCGTCAGTTGCTTTTCGACGAGCGAACCTAAGACGCGGGCTTCGATTTCTGTGAGTATTTCGAGCATAAGTCAGATGCGGTTTTCTAGTTTACCGTATTAATCTACAATTTAGAGCATGGATGTTCTAGTTGCACGCACAAAGGCAGAGATCGGCCTTACTTTTGAAAGGCTCTCTTCAGCCCAGCAGATAGGCTGCGACACGGAAACTTCGGGCCTGAGCGCACAGCACGGGAAACTCTATTCTGTCCAGTTTTCCGACGGAGAATGCAATGTTCTCGTGCCAGTAAGTGAGGGTGTAAAGCTAGGACAGCTTGCTGACATTCTTGTGGATAATTCGATCCGGAAGATATTTCACAATGCCAAATTTGATCTGGACTTTTTAGGCGAGAACGGATATGCAGTAGAGAACATTTTCGACACGATGATCGCCGAAAAGGTCCTTACGCGCGGAGCGAACCAGTCCGCGTCGCTTGCCGAAACGCTATACCGTTATTTCGCCGTCGATCTCGACAAATCGCAGCGTACAAAGTTCAGCCGCAATTGGGATGGCATCTGGACGGATGAACTCGTCGATTACGCACTCTCAGATGTTATTCATCTGCCGCGTTTGATGGCGGAGCAAACTGCATGGCTCGACAAGCTTGGTTTGAACGAAGAGTTTGAACGCCAACTTCAGAAGATCACCAACGGTGATAAGCCGGATGGCCTTCCTTGACGGCGACAAATGTTCCACGGCACGTCGCACAAACTTTGTCGTTGGCGATCAATTCAGCTTCGACAGTCGCTCTGTCTTCCTTTGATTCGACAACTTTTGCTCGTAGATTGATCGGAACATCGTTCGGCGTCGGCCTTAGCAATTTGACGTGAAAATCTGCTGTTACAGTACAATCCGGTTTTTCTTTGCCGTCACGCTTCATCATAAAATATGCTGCTGTCCAATTTGAATGGCAATCGAGCAGAGCGCCAATAATGCCGCCGTTCAGCATTCCTGGAAATGCCTGATGATGAGGCTCGGCATGCCAAGTTGCGATCACTTCGTCGCCATCTGGAAAGCTATTTATGTGCAAGCCTTTTTCATTCGCCGGCCCACAGCCGAAACAGATACTTGCGGGTGAGTATTGTTCTTGCAAAGATAGTTGATTACCCATAGTATATTTTCCAAGACTAGCACAAACCGATCACAATTATGGAGCAAGCAAACCGCCCCGGGCAGCGAACACTGCTCGACATGAACGGCTATCAATGGACGGTCCTTTTCGCCGCATGGCTCGGCTGGGGTTTTGACGCCTTTGACGCCATTTTATTTAACTATGTGGCGCCAAACTGCGTTCCCACACTGCTTGGGCTGCAATTCGGTTCGGTCGAGGCAAAGGCCGCCGCCCTCCACTGGACAGGTATCATGACCTCTGTCCTTTTGATCGGCTGGGCCGTTGGGGGAATTATCTTTGGCAAAGTAGCCGATCGCATCGGCCGCACAAAAACACTCCTATTTACAATGGTAGTTTATTCGATTGGGACGGCGGCATGTGCGTTTGCTCCGAATATTTGGGTGCTGCTCATATTTCGTGCTATCTCCAGCCTCGGGATCGGTGGCGAATGGGCAGCCGGTGCATCGATGGTGGCAGAGGTTGTTCCGGAGAATCGACGTGTCGAGGCCGGCGCACTGCTTTACACCGCTTCGCCGATGGGCCTTTTTCTCGCGACGTTTGTAACATTTCAGGTCACAACGGTGTATTTTACCGACCCGGCTGTATCATGGCGGTATGTATTTCTTTTTGGACTCTTGCCGGCGGCTGTTGCATTTTTTGTGAGGCTCTTTGTTAAAGAACCGGACCGTTGGAAAAAGCTTGCCGCAAGCGAACGGGCCAAGTTGTCCGAACTCTTTTCCCCGAAATACTTACGGCTTACGATAAGCGGCTTTCTAATGGCGGTGACAGCATTGATCATGTGGTGGAGTTGCAATGCATTTATCCCGGTCGTCGCCAAAGGTTTAGCTTCGCGTGAGGCCCAGCTTCTTGCTCTCGATGCATCGGCCACCGAAGCGATGGGCCAGCAATGGATCAAAACAGCTACCAACAGCTTTAATCTCGGCGGTTTGATCGGCGCATTATTAACGATTCCGGCAGCGAAGTGGCTTGGCCGCAAGAAGATGTTTTTTATCTATTTTTTGCTTTCGGCAGCGGCGATCATGGTTGCATTTGGAATTGATCTTACGCCGCACTCACGCCTTTATTTTTACTTCCCGATTGGATTGACTGTGTTTGGCGTATTCGGCAGTTTTACCTACTATCTTCCGGAGCTTTTCCCAACGCGCCTGCGTGCCACAGGAGCAGGATTTACCTATAACATCGGAAGGTTGATAGCGGCGGTAGGGCCGTTTCTTGTCGGCAGCATCGCCGCAAGCGGCGCAAATTCGCTCGACACGGCAATGAGTGTCCTGTTTTGGGTCGGAATTGTGCCGATCATCGGAATAATGCTCTTGCCGCTCGTGATCGAAACAAAAGGACAGGAATTAGCGGATTGAACCGATACTTTTTGGACTGATCTTATCGTCGAGCCAGTTTGTCAGGTCATCGAGCGGCGCGATGTGTATCGGTTTTCCTTTCCATGCTTTAACGACAAAAACGATAAACATGATTGCCGCAGCGACTTGGAAAATATCGCTTCCCGTGTCGCTTCCTGTGATGCCTTCGATCACGCGGAAAACGGCAGAAATAAGAAGATAACCAATGTGAGCGGCAAGGCCTTGTGCGGCGTGAAAACGCACCTTGGACTCATGTTTTGGAACAAAGAGCAATTCCAGCAACCCGGCCACCAAACCGAGCGAAAATGGAAAGTAGGCCAAAGCAATTAGAATGTTTTCCGGTAATCCAACCTTATCAACCTTTCGTGAGATCGATTGATTAACTCCGGCAAAACCAGCAGCCTGATAATTTGCAGGAACATACTGGTCCGTGTAAGGCGGAGCGGCATAACCTGATGTATTTGCAGGTGAAAACTTGCGAGTTTGCTCCTCTCCGGCTTCGGCAAATTGCCCGGTCTCAACCCTTGAGGAATCGAGCACCTTAGTGGCAACCTCTGCCTCAGCAGCAGCTTTTACCTTTGCCGGAAAGTCCGGATCGAGCGGGTTTGTATCGTACTTTGTCGCCATCGTCTCTCGTATTTTACGACAATTTGTTTGCTTTAGTTCGCAATTTTTATCCCCAGCTCTTTCAATTGCGACTCATCCACATTACCCGGCGAGTCCATCATCAGATCCTGTGCCGATGCGGTTTTAGGAAATGCCATTACGTCGCGAATGTTTTCGGTGCCGCAGAGTATCATGCATGTTCGCTCGATGCCAGCGGCGAAACCGCCGTGTGGCGGTGTACCGTACTCAAGAGCGTCGAGGAAAAAACCGAAACGTTCGCGTGCCATTTCAGGAGATAATCCAAGCGCCTTGAAATTGAGCGCTTGTATCTCTTTCTGATGAATACGGATCGAACCGCCGGCGCATTCGTAGCCGTTGATTACAGCGTCGTAGGCCTTTGCCCGGACCTCGCCGAGCAGATGCTGCTGAGAGTCATCGTTTACAGCGGTTTTGAATTTCTCAAGATCTTCGTCCATCGGCGATGTAAAAGGATGATGAGCGGCCGCGTATGTGTTTGTCTCTTCGTCATGCTCGAACATTGGAAATTCCGTGACGATCAGTGGTTTATATGACGAGCGGTCAATCAGGTCTTCGCGTTTAGCAATTTCTACACGCAAGGCTCCAAGTGCCGCAGCGGCGACCGATCTACGGCCCGCGACGATTAGGACAAGATCCCCGCTTTCGGCATTTGAGGCCGGGACAAGCTGTGCGATCTTTTCCTCGCCAAGAACCTTCAGCAGCGACGATGTCGTCTCATCACCAACCTTGATCCACGCCAAAGCTCCGGCTCCGTATCGTTTTACAAAATCCTGCAGCTCATCAAGCTGTTTACGCGAATACTCGGCTTTGCCTTTTACGACGATGCACTTGATCTCACCTTTTGCTTCCAAAATTGAAGCGAATGGAGCAAAATCAGTGCCGACAAGTTCGCTGCTCAGATCAACAAGTTCCATTTCAAACCGCAGATCCGGCTTGTCCGAGCCGTAACGCCGCATCGCCTCGGCGTATGTCATTCGAGGCCACTGGGCCGGAAGCTCAACATCGATCAGCTTGAAAACGTGGCCAAACATGCCCTCGATCTCTCGATAAGCCATTTCCTGATTGGCAAACGACATCTCCATATCAAGCTGCGTAAAGTCCGGCTGGCGATCGGCCCGCAGATCCTCGTCACGGAAGCACCGTGCGATCTGGTAGTACTTATCGAAGCCCGAGATCATCGTCAGCTGCTTCAATATCTGCGGAGACTGCGGCAGTGCAAAAAACTTACCCGAATGTATCCGTGACGGCACGATAAAATCGCGCGCTCCTTCCGGTGTTGATTTAAGCAGGATCGGCGTCTCGATCTCGATAAAACCGCGTTCGTCAAAATACTCGCGAATTGCCGCGACAGCCTTAGCACGCATACGAATATTGTGCTGCAATTGCGGCCGGCGCAGATCGAGATAGCGGTATTTCAAACGCGTGTCTTCCGCAGCAAGATTCTCAGAACCGGCAACTTCAAGTTGAAACGGCGGCACTTTGGCATCGTTCAGGACAAGGATCTCACTGACCTTGACCTCAATATCCCCTGTCGTAAGTTTAGCGTTATGTGTACCCTCGGACCGCGAGACAACCTCGCCCATGACCGCAATAACAAACTCGCCACGCAGATTCTTCGCTTTTAAGTGAGCTTCCGAAGCAGTCTCCTCACTAACGACCACCTGCGTCAAACCCTCGCGGTCGCGCAGGTCGATAAATGTAAAAACGCCAAAATCCCGCTTCTTCGCAACCCAACCCATCAACACAACCTGCTTGCCAACATCTGTTTCGCGCAGCTCACCGCAAGTGTGTGTTCTCTCTAAGTTTCCTAAAACATCAAGCATAAGAGTTTTTTGCCGCAGATTAACGCAGATGACACAGATAAGACAGGAACTAATTTTGATTTCCTATCTGAGTCATCAGCGTAAATCTGCGGCTAATTTCTTTCTCAAAAACAAAAACGCCTTTCGATTTAGACATAACGAAAGGCGGCACGCTATCCAATTAACGTACACGCCAGTCAATTATTGTCATTAAACCGAATAAAGGCGTACATAAAACCTTAAAAATAGAACCGAGCAAAATAATACAGGATAGGCGCTCCGAAAAGCAAACTATCCAGCCTGTCGAGTAACCCGCCGTGGCCGGGCAGAATGTTTGCCGCGTCCTTTGTTTTTGAGCCGCGTTTCATTGCGCTTTCGACAAGGTCTCCCAGAACACCAACTGTTGCAAGCACAATTGCAAGCGGTATCGACCACTGAAATGGCAGTTCAGGAAAAAAGGAGAGCGACGCAATTGCCGCAGAGGCGGACGCCAACAACAACCCGCCGATCAAACCCTCGACCGTTTTGCCGGGTGAGATCGTTGGAGCCAATTTGTGTTTGCCGAACGCGCTGCCTGCAAAATATGCACCGATGTCCGATCCAAACAGGACAAGAAAAAAATAACCTAAAAGATGAGCCGATAAAAACGTGCGATTTTCAAAACCAACATGCATTGCGACGAGAAAACCGCCAAGAAACGCCACATAAAACACTCCTAAGAGCGTTACGCCGATGCCAGTCAGCATCTTTGAAAAATCTTTCTGAAACCGAAATATTTGGGTGATCAATGTCACAACAACGATCACAGCAAACGTCGCGATCAAAAGATCAGGCGCCTTTGCAGGTGCATCAACAACAAAGCCCGTAAACAAAGCCACCGAACCTAGATACCCTATCGATGCGTCTGCCTTAAGCTCGAGTTTTTTTGTAAGTGAATAAAATTCGAAAAGTCCTGCCGCGAGTGCAAACGCTGCTATTCCGACAAAAAGCCAAACAGTTTCCGGCACATATGACGGTAAAATGATCGACGCTATGATGATCGGGAGCGCAATGGCGGCTGTTAATATTCGAGTCTTCATATCAAGTCAGAACCGCCTGCGTAGGCGGGCAGCAAGCTCGTTTCATTAAATGGTGTTTTTTTTCAAAGTAATGCCGCCTCGCTTATGCAGGCGGTTATGATACACCGCCAAAGCGCCTATGACGTTTCTGGTAATCCAATATTGCCTCGAAAACTTCCGGCCGCCGAAAGTCAGGAAAAAGCGTCGGCGTCACATAGATTTCACTATACGCGAGCTGCCACAAGAGAAAATTTGAGATGCGAAATTCGCCGCTTGTCCGAATCAGAAGATCAACTTCTGGTAAACCGTGCGTGTAAAGATTACGCTCGATGTCGGCTTCCGTCAGATGATCTATTACATCATTACGGCGTTCGATATCGGCATATGCAAGACGTGCCGCTCGAACTATCTCGGCCCGCGCTCCGTAATTTAGGGCTACATTCATTACCATTCCAGTATTCTTCCAAGTCGTTTGCACTGCATTGGCGATCTCTTTTTGCACATCCTCGAAGAGGCCATAGATGTCACCGATAGCCTGAAAGCGAATGTTATTTGCGTGAACCTCTTTTAATTCGTCGCGAATAAAGCGCCTTAGCATTTGCATTAAGGCTTTTATCTCGGTTTTGGGCCGTTTCCAGTTTTCCGTAGAAAATGCGTAAAGAGTAACAGCTTTTATTTCGAGTCTTCTACAGGTGTCAATGATTGACCTGACCGAATCAGATCCCGCACGATGACCAAAAATGCGCGGTTTACCACGCTGCTTGGCCCACCGCCCGTTGCCATCCATAATAACGGCAATATGCTGCGGCAGACGCGCAAAATCGATTGCCCCGAGCAAAGTATCTTCGGCAGAATCGGGCTTAACAATACCAGCAAAATTCTCGCGCATAAGATTGAAAACACAGATTTACCAGATAAACACTGATATAAAGAATAGCTTAAATATGTATTTATCTGCGTTCATCTGCGGTTAATTTCCTTTCTGTCACTGAGACGATCGCATCACGATTTATCGGTCCGTATATGTGCGGATAGATCTCACTATTCGTTGACGGTTCTTTAATCATTCGCGACATTAAATGTTCAGGATCAATCTCTAGTATCACCAAACTGGATTTGTCGCTGTAGTATCTATCGATCACGACATCGAGCTGCCCGGTAAAACTGCAATGTATGAAACCTTCAGTTTCCAAACTTGTCGCTTTATAAAGATCGCCGTCGAACGCATCCCAGACTTCGGGCAAAACTATGTGATAAATGAGCATTTCAAATTAGTCGTACTCGACGCGAAACAGCGTTAGGCCGTGTGCCGATGCGGTTTTGCCCGCGAGGTCTCGATTACCTGTAACTATGGCCGTCTGAATTGTATCAGAATCCTTTTCGCCGCGCCCAACCTCGAGCATCGTGCCGACGATCGATCGAACCATGTATCGCAAAAAGCCTCCTGCACTGATCCGAAACTCGATCATCAAGCCCTGTGCCCGATCATCCCAACGCGACTCAACCGTAAAATCGAGCACGTTGCGAATGCGCGTTTCACCGTCTGCTTTAGCCGATGCAAACGCAGTCCAATCGTGCTCGCCGAGAAAAAGCCGAGCGGCTTCGTTCATTCTGGGGACATCGAGCGGGCGCGATTCGTGATGGGCATAGCGCCGCCAGAACGGCGACATCACCGGAGCATTTATTACACGATAAATATACGTCTTTCTCTTTGCCGAAAACCGCGCGTGAAAATCGTCCGGCGCTTTTTCAGATTTGAGTATCCGAATATCACGCCACATATTTCCGTTAATCGCATGTTTGAGCTTCTCCGGCGTAAATTTGCTTCCATCCAGACGAACATTCGCAACCTGTCCCTCGGCATGAACACCCGCGTCAGTTCGCCCCGAACCAACAACGGCGACCTCGGTGTCCGCAAGCATCCCGATTACGCGTTCAAGCTCGCCCTGGATCGTTCGGTCGTTTTCCTGCACCTGCCAACCATGAAAATCGGTGCCGTCGTATTGTATTAAAAGTTTAAAATTCATTTCGGATACAAAAGTCGAAACCGCTCACAGCAAACAAGTGATCGTTTATTAAAATCAATGCCAAGCTCTTCAGCTTCACGCGTAAAGTAACGCGAGTGCACATCTCTCCAATATTCTAACGACTGATCTCCTTCGCCTTCGTCTGAGGCAAACTGCGAGTCAACCTCTTCAAACAACAAGTGCCGTATCTCAACTGTCTGGATTGCACACATTGGAACGCCGTGAAAATCGGTGACGACACTGTAACCATCGGGTATCGGAGCTGCTTCGGGTCTGATATTGTTAACCGCGACAAGACTGGCCGTCGCAAATTTCTTGCCTTGGATAACAAGTTCCGCAAGCTCCAAAGCCATTTTCTCTGTGTTGCCAAAAAACCAGACTTGATAAAGGGTATCCTTCGGGATCGCCGGATTGAGTGAAAGGAATGTGTTCCAATATTTCTGGTTGGCAGCACTCATCACTTACGGCTTCCCGGCTTTACAGCATCGATACCGGATGCACAGAGCGGGCAGTGTTCCGGCGTGTAACTAGGCACATCGAGGCTGACGAGCGAGACACGCGGAACCCCAACGTCTGCCGTTCCGTTTGACCGGTCAACTATCGACCCAGCGGCAACGACCTTTGCTCCTTGCTTTTCCAAAACATCAATGCACTCGCGGGTCGAGCCGCCGGTTGTTATCACGTCTTCAACGACCAAAATTCGCTCACCTTCTTTTACCGAAAAACCGCGCCTGAGTGTCATCACACCATTTTCCCGTTCGGTCCAGATAAATCGCACGCTAAGGGCCTGTGCCACTGCAAATCCGATAATAAGCCCGCCGATTGCCGGTGCCGCAACCGTTTGAATCGACTCACCGATAAAATTACCGGCAATCATCTCGCCATATTTAGCGGCTTCCGACGGATGCTGCAATGCGAGAGCACACTGCAAATATTTCGGGCTATGCAGTCCGCTCGACAAGATAAAATGCCCCTCAAGCAAGGCATTGGTTTTCATAAATTGATCTAATATATTCATCAAAACTCTATAAACAAAAAAAACTGGGCGAACTTTGATAAACTCTTCCTGATGACACCGTATCCTAACCTAATTTCCGAGTCATTGCTAATAAACGAGACCATCGCGTTGCTGCGTTCGTTCGGTGGCAAAGCGTCGGCGGTGAGCGTTGTCGATTTTGTAATGAAGATCAGAAAGCCCGAGCCGCGTCTTGCAAGATTGCTCGTCGCCGACCTGATCGAACGCGATCCGCGACTCTCATTAAATATTGACACGGTTGAGCTTGCCGATGACGGATTTGAGAATCGTGAGTTGGCCGATACAGAATTTGTCGTCTTCGATCTTGAGACGACCGGAGCGAAGGCCCCACCGTGCCGGATCACCGAGATCGGAGCCTATCGCGTCCGCAACGGCAAAGTGACTGAAGAATTTCAAACACTTCTTAACCCGGAAACACCGATACCGACATTCATTACAAATCTCACAGGCATTACGGACGAAATGGTAGCGGGCGCTCCGAAATTTGCTGACATTGCCCACGACTTTCTGGGCTTTATTGGCGATTCGATCCTTGTCGCGCACAATTCCGGCTTTGATATGCGATTCCTGAATTCCGAGATCAGCCGCGTTTTTGGCGGTTATAGAATGGCCAACCCGTGTCTCTGCACGGTGCTGCTGTCGCGAAAACTGCTGCCAGACATTGAAATCACAAACTAAAAACCGTCGCCGCGCATTATTCCATCGATCTTGTAAATCACCACCGAGCCAGCGCCGACGCCTATGCAACCGCCCATATTTTTGTAAACTTGCTGACCAAACTAGGCGACAGCGGCGTCAACGATCTCGCAGCGGTGCGTAAATTAGGCTCGCGAAAACACAGGTACGTAAGATAAGCTAAGACGACAGAATCATATGCCACCTAAATGGATACGCGTTTCAACCGCCGCTAAATTACGTAAAGTAGCCCGACAAGCAATTTATTATCATGTGAAAAAAGGTACGATTAAATCGAAGGTAATTGATGGCCGGACGTTTGTTGATGAAAATGAAATCGAATCGATCAACATTCGTGACCGAAATGGTGCTGAAGGCGAGGATGCAGCGCGCCTTGCTTTGAGTGTTCAAGAAGACCTCCAGATCGAATCTACACCGCGTGACGAGATGGAACTTCATACTCTCGATACGTTTCCATACGAGTTTCCGGGTAAGAAGATCCGGGTCGAATTCGAAATACCGGAATTCACCGCCATCTGTCCGTTTTCCGACTTTCCGGATTTTGCCGTGATCCGCCTGAGATACGTTCCAAACCAACTCTGCATCGAGCTAAAAAGCCTCAAGCTCTATATAAATTCTTTCCGCGATGTGAAAGTTTTTCATGAACACGTTATCAACATTATCCTTGAGGATTTTGTCGCCGCGTGCGATCCGCTGCGGGTCAAGATCGAGGGCGACTTTCACGTCCGAGGCAATATAAAAACTGTGGTCAAGGCCAACTACAGAAAACCGGCCACAATAGATGTTTGATCAACTGTAGCCGGACTTCTCACATCAGTACAAACCTGTCTTGTCTTCAGAAAAATCTGACTGTATAGCTAAATCTCGCGCCGCGTCCGATTTCGGGCGAGATGTCCTTGATAAACGAGATGTGGTTGAAATACAACTTATCGTTGAGGTTATACGCGCTGATCGAAAATATATGTGCCGTGTGCTTTCGCGAAATGATATATGACGCGGTGACGTTTGCCGTTCCGTAACCGGCGGTCGGCGTTTCGTTTGTAAAGATTCGATCCTGGCTGCCTCCGGCGACGAATTCGGGCCGCACACTTAAGCCGCCGCGATGAATATCGAGGCCAAACCGAGCGCGAAGCGACGATATGCGCGGCAGCGGCTGGCCGGTTTTCAGTTGAGCATTGACATAATCGAGACCGGTCAAAATATTCAGGTATTTATGAGCGGTCATATCGAGACTCAATTCCGTGCCGGTAAAACGGCTGTTGCCCTGTATATAATTGGCGATCTCAAGCCCGCTTTCCGGATCTATCGTTCCGATCGGAAAGAGAAATACAAAATTCTTAATATTGTAGTAATAGAAATTTGCTTCCGCACGAACACGTTTACTCTGCTGCCGAAGCGAAAAATCTATCCCGTCGTTTGTTTCCGCCTTCAACGTATCGTCTCCGACCTCAAAAGAGAGAGTGCCGTCGTGCGCTCCGTTGTTGTAAAGTTCTTCGAGAGCGATTGCCCGGAAAGCATGTGTGTAATTAACAACAAAAGCACCCCCTTCCCACAATCCGAACCTTGCACCCAACGCTCCCGAAAAACCGGTAAAATTACGTTTTAGCAAGCTAATGTCAGTAGGAGCATAACGATTATTCTCGATCCGTCCGCCGAATTGAAATGTCACGCGCTCATACTTTAGTTCTTCAAGCGCAAATGCAGAGAAAGTGTTTTGCTTTACGGGGCCGTTGACCAGTATCTCATCGCCTATCGTCGAATAATTGCGGTGAAAACCTTCGAATCCAAAACGCCCGCTCAGTTTTCCAATTTGCCTCTGGTCAAACATTCCGCGATATGAAAAGAGATTATTCTTGAACGTCGTGCCGACATCGGCGTCGACCAGTTCCTGATGCTGATAACGGCTCACATCAAAAGTAAATTTTGCACTGCTGATAAACGAATCTATACTGGTGAAACCCAAATTAAATTTTACATCGTTACGGTGCATCCTCAGCGAACGCAGTTCAGTGTCCGCGTCGTTGAAATCAAGAGGTATGCCGTAGCGGTTTTGATAATAGGTGTAATTTGTCGTAAAAAATGCCTTTGGCCCAAAGTAGCCAAAGCCTCCGGTGCCGCTCGCCATGCGCGTGAAAGAATTAACAACCTTTCCAAAATCGCCGCCGGCGCTGTAATCGCTTGTTCGCTGCGCGGTCCCATTCCCCCAAAACATCCAGTTACCGCTGCCGTATTCGACACCGCCGCTAAATACTCCCTGATTATTATTCGTCCCGCCGATACCAGACAGATACCCGCGAACTCCGGGATGCGCTCCTTCGTCGTGGCCGGTGATAACATTTACAACACCGCCGATCGCATTGCTGCCGTAGAGGAGCGTTGCCGGGCCTTTGACAACCTCGATCCTTTCAGCCGCAAGTGTATCGACTGGCTCCGAGTGGTCGCCGGACTGCGACGCCAGCGAACCCTCACGCAACCCGTCAGTCGAAACCAAAACACGGTCTCCGTCAAAGCCGCGAATCACCGGACGTGAGTTGCCCGGGCCGAATGAACGTTTGGAAACACCCGGCTGGCCGTTTAAAACTTCACCGATGCCGACTGCCGCGCGTTCGCGGATCGTATTCGAATCGACTGTGCTGACGGATGCGACGGATTCAAAAACCGATTGTTCCGAGCCGGTGGCCGTCACCGTAACATGCTCCTTGAAGCCGGTAAGCTGTAACGTAAAATCTATATTTGCTGTGGCCCCGGAAACCAAAACGACTATTTTTGTGACATCGCCAAACCCTTCTTGATGGGCCACGATGTTATAGCGCCCGGGCGGGACGTCGGAAAATGTGTATATCCCATCGTCATCTGATACGGTCGTTTTTCGGAGTTCAACAATTCGCACTGAAACCTGATGTAGAACGGTATCGTCGCCGCCGAAGGTCACTTTGCCCGTGATCTTGCCGTTGATTTGGGCAAACGCAGAGAAACAAAACAAAAGAGAAAAGAAGATAACCGAAATTATATTTTTCATGTCAATAAATAATTGAGACGCAAAAAACCACAGGCGTTTCTGGCTCGGCTTGCTCGCTTATGCAGCGGGCGCATTGTTATTGATAGTGCAGCGCAGCTCTAAATCAATTGGTCAAGAGCATTAGCAGGCAAAGATGCCTGATCGCTGCAAAGAAAACACAAATGCTTCGGTGATCTGTTAGAAATTAGGGATTGACAAATAGAACCACCGAGCTACGCTCGGTGAAGAGGCGGGCCGCGTCCCGATGGACGGTCGACATAAGTGAAATGAATAGCTTCAGAGCGATAAAAAACAGGAGTTACTGCCGCAAGACTTGCCAGTGCAGAAGTCCTGGCGATAAAGAAAGGCGAATGAACTACACTATTGGAAAATTGCCTATGCAATACACAGATGAGACATTTGTGCTCGTCAGACCGGTTATAAATCGGCGGAGCAAACAAGACATTGGCTTGTTCGATAGATCTTTCGTAAAGACTCGCCCCAATCTCGTTCGCAATATTTCCGTGACTGTGTAAAGCACCAAATGTCGATGAGAAAACAATACCCGTAAGCAGAACAGCAGCCACCATCCGACCAAAAGTTGCGCGGGTGCGGCGGGATGCTGACCTATGGTAAATTCTCATTTCAAACAAGAGGCGAATGCGCAATTATAGACATTGGTTTGAGATGCTGTCAACAATTTGTCAGCGAGGCAAACGGTCAGTGTAAATTTGATCTTCTCGCAAATTTAAACAGTATCCCATTAAAATTTATGAAAACGCTTTTTTTGTTGCGCCACGCAAAATCTAGCTGGGATGACGCAAATCTCTCGGATTTTGAACGTCCCTTGAATGAACGCGGGCTTCGAACGGCACCTTTCATGGGCAAATTCGTAAGCGAAAAGGGCTATGAACCGTCGGTCATTTTCAGCTCAACCGCTGAGAGGGCAAAACAGACTGCCATAATAGTAAAAGTGACGGCCAATTTTGAATGCAGCATTCTTTTCGACCAACGCATATACGAAGCCGGCCCGAGTGCGTTACTTCAGGTAACGTCCGAGATCGCCAACACTCACGCATCCGCTATGCTCGTCGGCCACAATCCGGGAATGGAAGGTTTTATCCGCTTGCTCACCGGTGATCTCGAACCGATGCCAACCGCTGCTCTCGCTGTGATCGACCTAAATATTGACAACTGGAATGAGATTGACGATGATTGCGGACAATTGCAAAATGTCTTCAGGCCGAAAGAATTAACATCCATGTAACATTCCGTTAATGCCCAATTAAGTCCCACCACATAGACTGTCGCAGAACGGTTAAGAATTAATTACAATTTAGCTTGTCATATGCAGCAAACAATTCTGATCATCGAGGATGATGCGGACATAGCCGAGGGTTTGCATTACAACCTGAAGCGCGAGGGGTTTCGTGCCGTTATTGCCGAATCGGGCGAAAAGGGTTTGCGTCTTGCGCTCGACGAAAAGAACGCTCCTTCGCTTATCCTGCTCGATCTAATGCTGCCCGGAATGAGCGGAATGGAACTTTGCCGCCGGCTGCGTCGCGAAACATCGACCGAAAAAACGCCTATCATTATGCTGACGGCCAAAGCGGCTGAGGGTGAAAAAATTCTTGGGCTCGAAACGGGAGCTGATGACTACATCATCAAGCCGTTCTCGATAAAGGAAGTCATTGCCCGTGTGCGTGCGGTGCTACGGCGTTCTGAGACAGAAGTTTCGCCGAAATATAACGACACGTTGTTGGCCGTCGATTTTGCCGATATGCGCGTGACTTGTTCTGACCGTGCAGTAAAGCTCACGCGTAAGGAGTTCGCGCTACTCGAACACCTCATTCAAAACTCCGGTCGCGTGGCGTCGCGCCAGCAGCTACTTGATAATGTGTGGGGCTATAGCTATTTCGGCGACACGCGAACGCTCGATGTGCATATTCGCCGTTTGCGCCAAAAGCTCGACGAATGCGGCACCTGCATTGAAACGGTCGTCGGCGTGGGGTATCGTTTTATCGGTTGCAAGTAAGTTAGGAATTGAAACCACAGATGAACGCTGATAAACACAGATAAGAAGAAATAAAATAAATATTTTATCTGTGTTCATCTGCGTTTATCTGTGGTTACGTTACATATCTTATTTCCTAGCAATTTTGAGTTAATCCTTAGTTATATGAATGCTGCCGCTGCCGAACTGGTAGAAACACCAACATCGACACAGATCCTGCAAAAAATACTCGACACAACACGCGAAGGCGTCATTGTGGTTGACGCAAATATGCGCGTCTCTCAATGTAACGTGCCTGCGGCGGTTGCATTTGGACGCGACGATCTCGACATTGAAACTCGCCGCCTGAGCGAGGTTATCCGCGATCTCGACCTTCACGAAGCTTTTCGAAATGCTATCGAAAGCCAAGTTTCGTCAGATGTGCGACTCGAACTCACCCGCTCCGGCAACAGAAAATTCGATGTTCACATTGCACCGATCGAACTCGACGGGGCCGATTTCGGCATCGGATTTTTTTACGAAACAACGCAGATCGACCGGCTTGAAATGGTCCGGCAGGAGTTTCTCTCAAACATCTCTCACGAGCTTCGCACTCCGCTTACATCTATCCTTGCTTTTGTCGAAACTCTCGAAAACGGCGGCATCGACGATAAGGAAAACAACACGCATTTCCTCAATGTCATTCGCCGCAACGCCGAGCGGATGCATAGCCTGATCGCCGACATTTTGGAGCTTTCTCTCATCGAATCGGGTGAGGTCACCGTTGAGATCCGCGAGATCAAACTCCACGCAGCAGTTCAGGACGTGCTCACCGCGCTGTCTGCAAAAGCAAAGGAGCGCAACATCAAACTGAAAAACGAAGTGCCGCAAAAAGCAGTTATTTCAGCCGACCTTGTGCGGCTCGAACAGATGCTGACAAACCTCGTCGATAACGCGATCAAATTTAACCGGCAAGGCGGCAAGGTAACAGTTGCGTTTGAAGAGGGTGACGGACGAAGCGTTATCTCGGTTTCGGACACCGGCGAAGGCATTCTGCCTGAACATTCACAGCGAATATTCGAGCGATTTTATCGCGCCGACCGGGCCCGTTCGCGTGAGATCGGCGGCACCGGTCTCGGCCTCGCGATCGTCAAACATCTGGCCCGCCTCCACGGTGGAGAGGTTTTTGTAAACTCCGTTTTAGGGACAGGAACGACGTTCCGGATCGAGCTTCCTTTTAATGTTCAATAACAACTGTCGTTTTCACCGGTACGGCATTGAATAATTCAAGCATGTTTTCGTTGTCCAGCGCCACACAACCCCACGTCCAGTCGGTTTGTGAACCGTTTCCATGAATATAGATATCACCGCCCAACGCAGTTTTTTGAGGCGGCTCAACCTTGCGACGGATCGTGTCGAGGATTTGATCGTATTCCGTCTGCGTGATTAAGCTCTCACGGAGTCCGCGTTCCGCATCCTCAACATTTGGATAGCTCAAACCCAACGACAGATAATACGAGCTCTGTTCATTTTTCGTGAAAACATAAAATTCGCCTTCCGGTGTTCGCCGGTCGCCTTCTATGGTTTTGTCACTGACCGGATCGGCACCTAGTCCGATGCGATAGAGGCGGACCAATGCGTTGTTGGAGTAAAGCATAAGGCGCCGCCGCGATTTTAAGACGACGATCTTTGGATTGACAAGCGGTAATCTAAGCGGAGCATCATTTACAGAAAACTCATCGGAATTCGTCGTCATAGTCGTTATATCAGATGGCGGCGCTGATCTTTCTGGCGTCAGCGCAATAGGTTTGGTACACGAGCACGTCAGAGCGAGCGAGGCCGATAGAACAAACGCTAAAATGCTAACACCTCCGATTTGCATGAAAATATATTACAACAGAACAAATGAAAAGCTTTCTGTAATCGCAAACTGTGTTATAATCACCTTATTCTTGACAGTAGCAGAGCAGGCACGAACGTAAGTTTTTGAAGTTCTCAACGAATCGCGTCCTATCTCAACTTTTTTTGGGGGAGAGGGGTCATGCAGCTAACAATCGGTCAAAAGGTGGCGTATCCAAACCAGGGCGTTTGCCTGGTCGAAGGGTTTAAACAGCGCACAATAGGGGTGCGCTCGATGAATGGCTATATTCTGCGTGTGCTGAATGATAACTCGACAATCTTTATTCCAGAGGAAAATGCCGATAATCTGGGACTTCGCCCGCTTATCAGCGCATCGCAATGCCGGAAGCTGATCGATATGCTTGCTCAAGCATTTGAACCGGTCTGTTGCGATTGGAAAACGCGTTCGCGCGAATTTACGGAAAAACTGCGTTCGGGCGATATTTTCCAGGCAGCAGAAGTGATGAAAACACTTACCTTTTTGAGCCACCGAAAAAAATTGTCCTTTCGCGAACAAACACTGCTTGAGAAATCAAAATGCCTCATCGTTTCTGAGATCACTAACACTCCTTTGAAAGGAAGATCGCCCGCCGAAAGCGAAATAATCGAGCTTGTTGAACGGGCGTGCTCAAAACATCTTTTCACTCAACCGCAAGTAATGACTGCGGTTCATTAAAATTATATTTATGGGAAATGAAATGCTGTCATTCGACACTGCCAATGGGCCGTCGAGCGCGTATGTTGCACTGCCTGATGCATCGAACGGCAAAGCCGTCATTATCATTCAGGAATGGTGGGGGCTGAACGATCACATCAAAGACATTGCCGATCGCTATGCCGCCGAAAGATTTATTGCCTTCGCACCAGATCTTTATCGCGGCAAGATCGCTGCCGACAGCACTGAGGCGTCACAGATGATGCACGACCTTACTAACATAGACGGCCTCGACACAATAAAAAAGACAATTGATGCCGCGTCGTTGGCATATGATATTTCACATTTCGGAATAACGGGCTACTGCATGGGCGGCAGTTTTGCTTTGCTCGCGGCGTGCGAACTCGATGGCCTGAGCGCCGCCGCTCCATTTTATGGAGACATTCCGGATGACGATGTTTTGAAAAAATTGACCGTTCCGACGATCTTTATTTCCGGCACACGCGACGCGTGGATCAATCCCAAAAAGGTCGCTCAGCTAGAGGACGCCGCTGAACGGTTTGAGCTTCCGGTTCATTCGGTAAAATACGACGCCGACCATGCATTTTTCAACAACACGCGGCATGAGGTTTATGACGAAACAGCGGCCAAAGACGCATGGGCTTTGGTGGTCGGATTCTTCAACGATAAGCTGTAGTTCCGAAAAAGTTAAACTAACCTTAATTTACTGCGTTTGACGAAACAACGCATGACTCATCCAACTCGACTATAAGGCCCTCTTTGTCAGGAGCATTTGGCAGCGTGCCGGAACCGTCCTGCTTCAGGTCAAGTCCGCTGATCATAAACCGGTTTGGGTCGAGCCGCCGTCTTGTTTTTCTTCTATACATTGCCTTGTCTGCGGCCACGATTATTTGATCGAATGTTTCGCCGCTGGTTGGGTAGCTTGATGATCCAATACTGACTCCGACCGAAGCATATTTGTTGTCTTCGACAAATAACTTGAACTTACTGACTTCTGCTTCGATTCGGGTGCAAAGGTCCGCAACGTCCTCAAGGCTTGAGTCTGGAATGAGAGCGACGAATTCGTCACCGCCGTAACGTGACAGAAAATCGTAATCACGAAGCTGTTCCCTAATCACCTTTCCTACTTCTCTTAAAAGGTCATCGCCGATCTTGTGCCCGAAAGAATCGTTTACCGCTTTGAATCCGTCGAGATCGAGCATCAACAATTGGAACGAAGTACCGCCTCGGCTTGCACGAGCAATTTCCTTCTCAAACTGAATCTGAAGGTTGCGGGCATTGGGCAGGCCTGTCAATGGATCGGTGAGAGCATTGGTCTTTGCTTCGTCGTGTTCCTGTGATTTATCGATCGCTTCGGCAGCGATCCTGGCGATGGTTTCGAGAAGCCGCAAATGCTCTTCGCCATAGCCTACGATTTCTTCCCAATAGAGAGAGACTGCGCCTATCAATCCGTCGTCGGAGATCAATGGCACTGAAGCCATTGTGGAATATTGTTCAGACGATTCCAGATGGAAAACCGAAAGATCATCGTTGGGAGCACTGCTCCGGACAGATTCTTTTTTCTTGAGCGCTGAACCGGTCACTCCCTGGCCGACTTTAATGCGGCGTCCCGTCAGGTGTGCAGCATTTTCACCGTCGACGTGCACGGCAGACGCAAATTTCTTCTTTTCGTCGAGCAAAAAGACAGCACATGTCGTGAAGGGAACAAATTCGCCGATCTTCTTAGTAAAGAGGCCAAGAGTTTCCTGAACATTTACGGACGAACTAAACTCACGAGCCAGTTCATAGAGCGTAAAGACCTCACGATTTGCCAGCTTGATTTGCTCTACATAATTGTGGCCGCCGTTTTCGCTTTCGGCTGTGTATGCAAGTCCCTGAGCGTCGATCTCAGCCTCAAGCGTGGCGAGATTTTTAATAAAGCAACGCACAATCGCCGGGTCAAAGTGTGTTCCGGCCTCGTCCTGAATTATCTGCCGCGCGAGTTCCTTTGGTATCGCCGGCCTGTAGGGACGAGCACCGCGAAGCGTGTCGTAGGCATCCGCAACAGCCAAAATGCGCGCCGTCATCGGAATCTCCTCACCCTTTAGGCCCTCGGGGTAACCGCGTCCGTCCCAGAATTCATGGTTGTATTTCACGGTCGGTACGACAGGATAATCGAAACCAATCTTTTCCAAAATGGAAGCTCCTACGAGCGAATGGATCTTGGTTTTTTCCAATTCGGCTGCCGTTAATTTTTCGGGCTTGTTCAAAATGTGGTCGGGTACTGCAAGTTTGCCGATGTCGTGCAGTAATGCACCCGTACGGAGAGCATTGATGTCAGATTCGCCGAGGCCGAGCAATTCGCCGAGGCGGGTTGCATATATCTGAGTGCGCTGCACATGGCCCAGGCCCACCTGATCGCGGGCGTCTATCGCCGTTGCCAAAGCCTCAACCGTCGCCAGATGTATGCGGCTCGCCTCCGATATTTGCCTCGTTTTTTGATCCAGTCTTTTTATATGAATGCTATATGCAATGTTTGCAAGGATAGCGATTGATGCGACCACTAAACCAAAATCAATACCAAAATGCGAAAAAGGCAGACAGATCACAATAGTCGACAATGTGGTCACGACTCCGTCGATCCATTGCTCCTTTATTCGAATAGGTATGGGTTTTTGGTTCTTATCGTCATGTTCAAGTGCATGAAAAACAGCCGACAAAGTGGTGTTCATCAGTATATATATCGCCGTAACGAACAAACATCCTGACGATATCAATCCGACAACCGAGAGCGTGACACCCCCGGCCTTATACCCCGCACTTACGGCCGTTCCAAAAAGCAAAGAAAAGGCCACACCCGATACGATGACAGATACGATCTTCGAACATGCTTCGAAAACAACATTATTTTCGTCTTTCCGAGATGGCCAGATATTTAGGATGGTCGAGACAACTCCGAGCACGACGGCGCCAGCCTGGCCAAACCACAGAGCACCCCAAAAAGCAAACAAGATTGGCACCGGCAGCACACCGGCCGATTTCGGCAAGCGAATTTGAAATCTGCTGACAAATGCCGAAACCGCTGCTGCAGTAATGAGAGAGATCAGGCTTGATAACGGAAGATCGATAACCGATGCTATAGCAACACCCCACGCAGCGAGTGCAAACAAAAACAAAAAACCACTTAACAGCAAAGTCGGTAGACGATATTGATTTATGGTTAGATCTTTCATTGAAGTAGGCCGAAACTTGCGAGGTGGACTGGCTAGTTCGTGGCACTGCGGTAAAATAACACCCTTAACAACGAGTAAATTTTTTCCTGCGGCCGGTCCGGGCAGGACGAATGGCCTCGCACAAACTTATTCAAACTGCGTGCCAAAGTTAAGCACGCCGTAAAACACTGAAAATACTGAAATTGATTAAAAGAAGAGCGAGAGTCCGATCAAATTGAGCGGTCAGGTTGAAATCTGTCCGGTCAGATTGACCGATAGTTACTGTGAGTAGAATCTAAAGGAAAGGCTAGTAGCGGTCGTCATCGAATTCGTAACTATTGAAGTCATCATCGCCTGATGCTCCATCATTTTCTTCGTCATATTGATCCAGTTCGATCGGATCCAGGCCTACGACAACAAGCTTAGCGTTGCACTCTTCACAAACAACACTATCGCCTTGTTCGATCTCGGCATCGACGAATACTTCTTCACTACATTCTGGGCAAATGGATGTTGGCATGGATCATGTTCTCCGTAAAAAGATAAAGATTATTTGTATCTCACACGATCGACGAGTGAAAATATGTATGTTAATCAATCTAACTTGATTCGCAAGAATTTGGCAAGACCGCTCTCCTAATTTTGGAGTTAATATGCAATTTCCAATTCACCTTTTGCCGGATGCAGAATTTGACGTTGTAGGTTTTGGGACCAACGCGGTCGATCATCTTATTTGCGTTCCTGAATATCCTGCGTTTGATTCAAAGGTAAAGCTTAGCGATTATTCGAAACAGGCTGGCGGTGAAGTGGCGTCAACGCTCGTCGGACTTCAGCGGCTCGGATTGACGACAACTTATGTAGGGCGATTCGGGGACGATGAAGAAGGAACATTCGGCCTGCAAACATTGATCGATGAAGGTGTTGACATTTCACATGCTGAAGTTGTTCATGGAGCCGCAACTCAGACCGCTTTTATCATTATCGAAGAACGCACCGGCGAACGCACAATCATTTGGAATCGTGACAATCGGCTTGCCTATCAGTCATCGGATGCACCGCTGCCCGCAGCTGCGCGCGGCAAGATTCTCCACATAACGCCGCACGATACTGAGGCCGCTGTCGAGATGGCGAAAGCGGCGAAGAAACACGGCTCGCTCGTATCGATCGATATCGACAATACGTTTGAGGGCATTGACCGGCTTCTGCCTTTGATCGATATTTTCACAGCGTCGGCTTTGTTCCCGGCGAAGTTTACAGGCTTGGCGGACGATGAGAGGGCGATGCGTGAGATCGCTGCCCGATTCGGATGCGGCGTGATCGGTATCACCCGAGGCCGCAACGGTTCTATCTTTCTGTGCGAAGACACATTTATTGAAACGCACGGCTTCGAGGTTCCCGATGGCTGCAAAGACACGACCGGTGCGGGCGACGCGTTTCGGGCCGGTCTTTTATACGGCCTTTTGACCGGTGAATCGTTAGAAGACAGTGCGCGAATCGCCAATGCCGTAGCCGCTTTAAAATGCCGTAAACTCGGAGCCAGATCAGCCTTACCTGATAAGCATGAATTAACCATGTTGTTAAAAAACAACTAGACGCAAACAACACCGCTATATTAGAATTAAAGAGTGGCCTCCCTTAAACCACGCGCTCTTCCGCCTTTCCCGCGCGAACCGTTGATTGACCGACAACCCCAGCTCTGACCTTATGGACTCGAAGATAGGCCTCATTATCCAACTTGCCGGCGTTTCGCTGATCACCCTGTTGACGCTTTTTTTGCGTCGCTCGATAAATGTGGTCGCGCTCAAACATTGGACGAACGCATGGCTTTTTCTGTCATTCTCGTTGTTCTGCCTGCGGCTCGCTTTTAGTTACGAGGACTATTCCAATCAACTATTCAGTCTCTATTTTTTGAACGAGTATATTTTCGGATTCCTTCTCGTAGCAGGCTGTCGAAGTTTGGCCGCAAACCAGGAGATGAAGCTCTGGAACGAACTTTTTGTTCTTCCATTTATATTCGTTGCCTTCGGGCTGCCATTCATAAGCGACGATTTCAACCTGGTGTTCAATGCCCATTCGCTCATTTTATCAGGCTTTTTCATGCTCGCTTTTTTGGCGTTACGGCGAACAAAAATGCGCACATTTGGCTGGCGTGTGATGCTTGTGGCTCTTGCACTGCTTGTCGTTGATTTCTTTCAGTATTTTGTCGTGTTTACCGCCCGCCAATATATGGTGTTCGATACGGATTATCTTGCATATAATTCGGTGATCGATCTTACGCTTCAGATCCTGCTTGGATTTGGAATGGTGATCGTTCTTCTCGAACAGGTTCTGGCAGATGCCAAAGATGCCAACGAAAAACTTCGGATGGCGCATGAGCGGCTTGAGGAGCTCGCCCACATGGACCCTTTGACCGCCGCATTAAACCGTCATGCGTTTCACGGTTATATGAAACGCCAGGGCGATGCAAATCAAAAGGTCGTGGGCAGCGTAGGGTTCTTTGACATTGATGATCTTAAGGACATAAACGACCGGTATGGGCACACGGTGGGTGATGCGGCGATCAGATCTGTAGTGCGGGCGATCCGCGAAGTGATACGCGGCGAAGACCTGATATTTCGCTGGGGCGGAGACGAGTTTTTTGTGATCATGGTCGGCCTCGACGCACAGATAGCGCATCGGCGAATGGAAAGAATGGAGGGGCTGCTGACAAACGTAGATGTAATGGGTGCAGACACACCTTTAACAATTGGCGTATCTCATGCGTTTGAGAATTTTTCCGACGTAAACGACCTCGAAAACACCATCGCAAAAGCCGACGCCATGATGTATCTAAACAAGCAGCAAAGAAAAGCCCTGAAACCAGATATGATCCCGCCAATCCGCAGTTCTGCAAATACCCAATTGCCTGCTCCCCGCTAAAATACTTCTACCTGCCCGTCGGCCGTCTTCGCGGCACACAGCCACGGTCTTCAGGCCGTGTGACGAGGTGGTGGGCGCACCGCCGCCTTCCTTCGGGACAGTTGAGACAGCAAGATGAAGGGAGAATGTAAGATCAGTCGTGATCAGAAGGCCTGCGAGAAACGGAAGTGAATGTGGCCTTGCTGCAGGCGGTAAATAGCGTTACCGCCGGCGGACTGCGGAACGAGAAACTGAGGCGGGTTTAGCAGAAAGCCGTAATCCACTCCGAATTCACCGCCGACCGGCGTTTTCAGGCGAAGACCGAGTCCGACGGAATGCGACCAAACGGCACGCTGGTTTTTAGCAGCGACGTCATTGGGAGCGGTGGCCGGAGATTTAAAAATGTCGCCGACTTTTCGAAAAACATTGCCGCCGTCATAGAACGGCACTGCCCGGATCGACTTTGACAGCGGAATACGCGCTTCCAGATTAATTACGGCCAGTCCGTTGCCGCCAAAGGGAACTGTGAAAGGGTCGAGATAGACTCGCGTTCCACTGCTGTTGATAAAAGTCCCCTGCGGCACAATAACGACTCGCGGCCCGGCTTCTTCAAAATCGAAGCCGCGCAGCGTATTCGAACCGCCGCCATAAAATCGCTCGCTGATCGGCAGCAGCCCATTGAGAGACGGGAATTCGGTACTATTAAATCGAGTTCCGCCCGAAAAAACATGGCCGAGGCCGACTATTCCGCGAGCGGCCAGGGTAGTATTTCGTAGTGACGGAAAGGTGTAGTAGTAATTCGCGGTCGCCTGAAATTTTTGAAAGCCGACATTAGCGCCGACGGCCGGGAACGACACATTATAATCCGCCGTAATATACTCGCCGTTTGTCGGGTCGCCCGCGTTGTATCGGCACGGATCCGATTGCTCGCCTTTCGCTATGAGATCCAGGAGCGAATATTTTACCGAGCAATTCCTGCGCGTATCACGGACAAAGGTAGCCCCCAAGCCTGAAATACGCACTCGTTGATCGGGGCGCAAAAGCTCCTTGATCAAAAGGCTCTCGAAATTAAAGAGTCGCACATCCTCGAACCTATATCTGAGAAACACGAGGCTTCTGTTCTTGCGGCTGATGGTTCGGCTTGTCTCCGCAGTGATAGCAAGACGATTTAGTGTTGGATCGCCTGCCGAATTTCCGAAATCGTCGATCGGGTTTCCGTTTTCATCTATACGCTGGACGACACCGAACGTGCCTTTATCAAATGCAGAGCGGAAAAAACGAGTGACCGTCGAGTCACGTTGATAAAGAGCGCTGATAGTTAAGGGTGAAAAGCGTTTTCCTCCGTCACGCATAAACCGCGGATTGACAAAGTCGAACTGCACCAATTGCTGACGTTGACTGACCCGGACGCGTGCTCCGCCCTGCCATAGATTTCCAAAAAGATTAACGTGACGAATGTCGAAAAAACCGTCGAGCCCAAGATCAGTCGACGCACCGCCGCCATACGTCATCAATCGCGGCGGCTGTTCTTCAACGTTAACGATAATATCGGTCAGACGGCTTCCGTCCGGCGCGTCGCCTGCCGGCTGCGTTTTTATTTCAACGCGAGAGAAGGCGTCTGTTCCGTATAGATTTTGTTCACTCGTATATATGTCACTCGCCCGCAGCAGTTCACCCGTCCGCAAAGTAAGAGACTTCAAAATGGCCTCGGTCTTTGTATTCTCGTTGCCGTTTATGAGAATGCGTCTGATGACAATCTTTTTTCCTTCGTTTTCGACAGTAAATTCTATCTTTGCGTTCTTCTTATTCGCATCGGCGGCGAGATCGACCATTTTTGAGGTCACGCGGGCATCGTAATAACCTAAATTGGAATAATATTCGCGAAGTTTTTGCACGGCATTCCGCTCTCTCGCACGCGAGTAATTTCTGTCAATGATTGCAGGCAATTGGGCAATCAAGTCATCGGTTTTTACTGCCGAGTTTCCGCTAATGCTCACATCCATGACAACAGTCGGCAGGCCTTCATCAACAACAAAAGTAATAATTAGATCCTCGCCGTTCAATGAAACACCCTGATTTACCTGAACCTGTGCATCACGATAACCCAGCTCCGACATAAGCGATTTTATGGTTGCCGCATCCTGTTCGAGGATCGTCGCGTTGGTATAGCCGCGGCCATAACCCAGGACGGGAATTATGCCGTAAATATTCGCTTCCTGCGACGTTAAAATGGTTCGCACGTCTTCAATCGTTAATTTATCGGTGCCTTTGATCAGTATTTTTGTCAGCGTAAGCTTACGATTGAGATTGACGAGATATTTTATTTGGACCGCGCTTCCTGTGAGATCTTCGCCGCCAAGAAACCTACAGAGCGCAGCCGTGTCATTTGCAAGCGTAATGTTCTCATCATCAACGAGAGGCGGCGTGGACGAACAGACCGTTGTAACGTCGGCAAAGAAATATCCTTTTTCCTGATAATAGTTTTCAAGGCGTCGCTCGCCTTCAACGATGGATGAGTAGTCGAGTGTCCCCTCACGTTTTATCGGCAGCAATCTATTTTGATCGGAGTTGCCGACCTTGCTCTTTTCCGAATCGACCACAACATCTACAGTGGGGCCGATCTTGCCCGTAAGTGCGACAGAGATCGTGTTTGTATCGCTATCGTAAGTGACTTTTGGGTCATCGATCTGCGGCGCGAGAAATTTATCTTTTTTTAGTTGATTGCGCACCTTTGCAATATCGCTGAGCAGCCGTTCACGCGAAAATTCCTCGCCCTTACGCAGTTTTAACAATTTTTCCGGGAGCGTTTTGTTATATCCTTCAACATTCACCGTAAAATCGCTAACGGTTGCTTGTGCATTCGGCGACACCCTAAATGTGACGCCGACATCTGCCTGATTTTGAAGCGGCTGGCGTTCATATGTGACCTCCGACTTGTAAAAGCCGCGCTCTCGGAGATAGGTTAGGATCTCGTCGGCACTGTTTCGAAGCGTCTGCTCCGTAATTGCCGTGCCCGGAGTGATCAGATTGAGCTTGAATAAAAGTTCTTGCTCGGTAATCGGAGATCCAATGGTTTCTCCCACCACGATCGATACTTTTTGGGCCTGTTCTTTGCGTTTGATTTTGAAAACAAGGTCAACGTTTCCGGTGGCATCGAGCGATGCTCCAACAGAAATTGTCCCGATTTTTTTTGTTTTATATAAAGCCTCTATCGCATCTCTTATCCTCGCCGCCGAGTAAGCCGAGCCGACCTCTTCGCGGGCTATCAGACGATATTCCTCTAAAAGAGGGGTGTTGCTGTCGTTCTCGCCAAACCTTACCTCGACATTTCCGATCGGGCGCTTTTCGTATTTATTCTGGGCCAACGACGCTGACATGAAAATCAGACTGAGGGCAAAACACATCGCCGCTTTAAAGAAAACGTGAGAAAAAAATTGATATGATCTATGCGGTTTGTCGATCCCCTTTCCCCTTTACACCAAATGTCGTCGCCTAAAATCTACGGCGAAATCGAACTTCAAAACTAAAATTATCTCGTGTTCGCGTGACGTTGCTCAATGCCCGCTGCTCATACTGCGCTACAAACGACAGCTTATTCGACACGCGATATTCGAGTGCCAGAACCTGATTTTGGTCCTGCGAAAGATTGGTCGAATAGGTCACTCTTAGATTTTTGTTTATTTGCCGCCCGACCGTGAGCCTTGCTGACGGATTTGCGATATTCTGCCCAGAAATTATCGGATCGATCTCAAATACATTGAGGCCAAACAGCTTATCGGTCGCTTTTCGCGCCGGGTTGTTGATGATCGAGTCAGTCAGTATTTCGGCCGCTGTATTGATGCCGGTTTGCGCGAGCGTAGATATGCCGCCAGCCGTATTTGACAGATTGCCGGTCGTTATCAGCGATACGACATCCGCCTGCGGGAGAGCCGGGCTCGATCGCACCGTCGCAGAAAGCTGTTCCGAATCTTTTAAAGGGCCAGCGAGATTTATAAAGACCTGGTAACCCGCGATCTCTGACTCGGCTTGAAGATTAATGTTAGGCTCGATGGCAGTATCGGGCGGAAACTCAAGCACGCCGCGTTGCACTTCGTACCGGTCTTTGCGGAAAAAGATCGTGCCGCTGTTTGCGGTTATACGTCCTGAAAGGCGTGGATTATCCGCGTCGCCCGTCAGCACAAGCGATACCGAGGCCGTCAGGTCGGCGATGTTGTTCTTTACGACCAATGCATCGCGGCCCTCGATCACGAGGTCAAATCGCGGGACGGTCAGCGTGGAGCCGCCGACCGACAATACAGGATCGCGACGCCCGCTGACGAGATTAGCAAGATCGATGTCCTTCGAATAAATGCTTCGACGTGCAAGAACGCGTCCGGCGATTGTCAGTTGCAAAGCCGCTGCGGGACTTTCCCTTCGGCCGGTAATTTCGAGTTGCGCGTCGCCGGTTGTCGTAAAGTCCTTCGGCAGCGGAACCGTCACATTATTTCCGTCGAGCGAGAATCGAAATGCATTGACCGCGAGGCCATCCAAGATGCCGCCGCCATTGCCCGTAAATTTCCCGCCGCCGAGGTAACCAGTCGCCTCATCGACCTCGACCTGATTTGAGGTAAAGATAACTCGCGCTTTTAACCGGTCAACCGTAAAACGATCTGAGCCGAGGAACGTGGCAACAGAACCATTTACAATATTCGCCGTGCCCGAGAGCCTTGCGGTTGAATTCGGCCCGGAAATTCTCACCGAGCTGTCTGCGAAACCGGAAAAAAATGTGTCCTTCGAGATCAGATTGAGCAGCGTGAGATTTACACGGCCGTCAATCGAGAGATTGTTGATGCCGTCGTCGGTCAGGGCCTTGATACCGGCGATCGTCACATTCGAACCGCCGCCCGCGAAACGTGCTTTTTCAAAATTGATCTCTCGCGGATTAAACCGGATTACTATAGGTTCCGCCGCTGCCAACGGAGTTTCCTGGATGAGAAGGGCAAGCTGCGAAAACTGGGCCGTGCCCGATAAATTTGCAGTTGTGTAAACGCGATTGCCTTTATCATCGATCCCGGACAGATTGCCTCCAAAATCGACACGTCCGGTTCCGGTTCCTGTGATAGGAAAGTCTTTGACCTGGCGAACAAATGCGAGAAAAGGAGCGACAGGGCTTTGGTTAAACTCGGTCGAGGCTGTGAACGGAAGATTCTCATCGGCCAGGTTTACCGATGCATTTATGATCTGAGGATTGCCGTCGAGATTTGCCGTCAGGTCGGCGGTCAACATCTGATCGACCGTTTTTCCGTTAAAGGCAACATTGCCGATCGAAGTTTCATTTACGATCACATTCGGCGCCAAGCCTCTGAAAGTCACATTGTATGTCGAAGGCCGGTCGTAATTGCCGGTTGCTTTTGCCGTAAAATCAAGATCGCCCGAGATCACCGGCAGGCTCGCGTTCTCGGGCAAAAGAGCAAGCACCAGAGGTAGCGGAACGCCCTTACCGGCGAGGTCGGCTGCAAAATCTGAGGATGACCGGTCATAACTTCCGCTTGCGTTAAGCCGTCCGGCTCCGATCTGCAATTCGGCAGTCTGCAAATCGATTCTTGTTCCGCTAAAGACTGCCTTGACCCTCAAATTATCAAACGACTGTCCGGCAACTATGCCGTTAGCCGCCGCAAGGTTGACCTCGCCACGCGCGGCATTGGGCAGTCCGATGATATCAACAGTTCCCGAAGTTTTACCGTCGAGGTCGCGGATTCTCTCAGGTAAATCTATCGGAAGAGCAGCAAGCAGATTGCCCGCATTTACATTTGTAAAGTCCGCTTTTACCGCGACGTTGTTAGCGCCCCCATTCGGAATACTGACGGTAAACAAGGCATTTCCGCCGTCTTTATCCTGGAGCTTCCCGTTTCGCAATTCGGTCCCGATAGGCGACACAAGTATGTCAGTCGAGACGGAACCCAATTCACGCCCACGCAAGCTAAGCGAATCAAGCGACGCTTTTCCATCGATCGTGGGATCGGACAAATTACCAGTCAGCGAGCCGTCAAATGTCAGATTTCCCGCAACCGCGACCTGCATCGAATCCAGCTGATGCTCAAACTCCGGCGACACACCCAGCACGCGAACTAAACGTTCTATCTCCGACGCATCCGCCGATCTGAGCGCAAGCACAAGGTCCGAATTTTGGTCCTTCAGATCGAACCGACCGCTGGCAGTCAGCGTGCTATTCACGGATTTGAGATTTGCAGTATCCACATTGAACAGGCCGTTCGCGGCGTTGAGTCTTATTTGCCCGCTGAGAGGAATAAGCTCGCTCGTGGTTGTGCCGGCGTTGGCCGTGATATTTGCATTGACCGTCCCGCTCGCCGTGCGAAAGCTGGTTCCGTTAAAAGTGAGATTAATGTTGCCGGTGGTTTGTCCTTCGATCGGGATGATGCGTCCGCTTTGCAGCGCAAGCAGTTTTGATATATCAAGATCTGAAAAATCGCCCGTCAATGTCGATTGAGTTCGGTTGTTAAAAGCGATGACCGCTTTGCCGTTCAACTGGCCGTTCATTACGGTTGCGGTCAGATCAGTTAAAGCCGCTCGGTCATTTGTTATATCGACTTTTGATGAAGCAGCTCCAAGGGCGACACTTCCGACAGCACCGCCGCCGAGGCTCATATCAGCCGTTACGCGATAGCGGCCTGACGGTTCGAGAATGTAAACAGGGCTTAGAATTTTTACGGCCTCAAGTTTGCCACCATCAGGCAGGGTTTTCGTTTTCGCCAGCGTTACGTTGCCCGCATCGATGTCATCCGATCTGGCCTCGACGCGACCCTGCCTTACGGTCAATCGAACGCCGCCGATATTAATACTCCCAAGCACCGCCGCACCCGAATCGATCTTGGCGACGCGAAGCTTATCAGCATAAACCGTCAGCGCTCCGCCGCTGATATTTTCAAGATCGACCGTCGGAGCATCAAGGCCATTGACAGTTGCACCATTAACATCCAATTGACCGACGCGAAGGTTCTTAGCGGTAAGGCCGGTTTTTTTCGGCAGGTCGCTAACCTTAAGTTCTGCGACCGCAACATTTTTTGCCTTGATGCCTTTTATCGCGGCGCTTTCAGACCTGACGCTGCGGATGTCCACCTGCGTTGTGTCGTTGCGATGTTTCACGCTGACATTTTGACCGGTCACGCCTTTCAGGTCGAAATCTTTTGACGAGAAAGATCTTGCGCGTGCACTTGGGGACGAAATATTCACCGTGTCGCCCGAGAGTGAGAATTTCAAATTTCTCGCTTGCAAGTCGGCAAATTCCATATCCTTGATCGAGAATTTCTGCGCCCGTCCATTGCCGGCTTGTGCGGTAAACTGTCGATCACGATACTCTGCCGTTGCATCGCGCAAAAACAGCCCGCCGAGATTTAAATTATCAGTTTTCGCTGCCGCCGCCTGAAGCTCGCCGAGCCAACGAAAATCCGTTCCCGTTCCGCGAACATTTCCCGACAGCTTCAAAAAATCAACTCGAAAATCCTGAAACGTCAACATCTCGGCAACGGCATTCCCGTTCGCCTCATACTCGCCATTATTTCCCGCGACGGTCGCTGCAACATTGACCGCCTTGAGATAGATGCCGCCCGCTCGCAAGCTTTGGGCATCGGCCTCACCCACGATCTTATAGGCCTCGCCTTCGCCTGTAACCTTGCCCTTAAAATTCCCCACGCCGACGAGCGAAGTGCCGACTGGCAAGATACTCGACGCCTGTGTCAGATCGACTGTCGTCTGAATATCGAATTCATATTTAGGTGCGGCCCAATCGGTCAGCGTGCCTGTCAAAGTCGATTCGCCGATAGGTGTTTTGAGTTCAAAACTCATGATCTCGGCGCCGCGGTTATCGGCAATGCCCGATGCTCGAATATCGATGTCCTCGACCGTGCTCTCGTTATAAATAAAATTCGAATTGGTCGAGGTCAGATCAAACTTGTAGCGTTTCTGATCGTCGGTTACGTCGCGGTTCTCTGGCGAAAGCAGGAACGAAACATTCTTTGCATTGCCGGAGATCTTTCGGGACAGGTCGCCGAAATGCACAACACTATCAGTAAGATTAAAATCGACCGAGTCGTATTTGAAATTGACGCGCGTGCCCGGCTCATTCTCGACCAGCTTCAGATTTGCAAAATTCGAATGGCCTTCCGCATCAAATTTCACCCACGCCTCGGCGCCGTTGATCTCGGTTTTATCGATACTGATGTCGCGGCTTAACTGCCATGCGTAAAGATCCTTAACCCTCAATAACAGATGCGCGTCGCGAATAAAAAATAGTTTTTCGCCCGAAATGCGGTCGGTAAATGTAGCGTTCTTGAGTTCGAGTTCCAGCGGATTGACCGTGACGCGAAAAACGTCGGCGTCAAACACGACGCCGATATCTGCCATCTTTGCGACGAACTGCGTCCTTACATAAGTGTCTAAAATGCCGTAACGATAACCGACTATCGACAGCAAACCGACGACAACGATCAGGATCACACCTACGCCCGCAACGATCATCGTATTGCGCCGGGTAAAAAACCGTCTGCTCCTTGCCGGTCGTGACGGTTCCTGTGACTCGATTTTTTCGTTCTCGTTTTCAGGCATATCAACCGATAAAATATTACAAATTCACGGTCTCGACGATCTCAAGGTCAAAGGCGTCGAGCGCGTTGACCTTCGGCGGATGATTTGAAAGCAAGCGTATCTTTTTCACGCCGAGGTCTTTCAAAATCTGCGCTCCGATGCCGTAATCGTGGACTTTTCCGTAGCCGGTCTCACGCTTTGCGGTTTGAAAGTCCATACCCTTTTCCTGCATCAACGCATAAGTCTTGAGCTGATTCACCAGATCAAGGTTATTCTCACGCTGGCGCAGATACAGTATGACGCCGCACCCAGCGTCGGAGATCTTTTTGAGAGAGGTTTGCACCGCGTTTGATGCTTCGCCCTGGGTCGCTCCAAACATCGCAAACGTTACGTTCTCGGTTTGGACGCGCACCATCACCGGCTCGGTTGCACTCGAAACGTCACCCAACGCAAGCGCAACGTGCGTTTCACCGTTCACCGCGTTCTCATAAAGCACCGCCCGAAACGTGCCGAATTGCGTCGGCAAGTCAGTTTCGACAATGCGCCGGACAAGCGTTTCCTTATGAATACGATAACGAACGAGGTCGGCGACCGAAATGATCTTGAGATCGTGCTTTGCCGCAAACGTTTCAAGCTCAGGCATTCGCGCCATCGTGCCGTCGTCGTTCATGATCTCGCAGATGACCGCAGCCGGCTGCAAACCCGCGATGCGTGCAATATCAACGCTCGCCTCGGTCTGCCCCACGCGAACAAGCACTCCGCCATTCTTTGCCCTTAATGGAAAAACATGCCCGGGCCGTGCAAGGTCTGACGCTTTTGAGTTTGGATCAACGGCAGTAAGTATCGTTTTCGCGCGGTCAGCCGCTGAAATACCAGTCGTCACGCCCTCACGGGCCTCGATCGACGTCGTAAACGCCGTGCCCATGCTCGAAGTATTTTCCGTCGTCTGCGGAAACAATTGCAGCTCATTACAGCGTTCCTCGGTCAGCGGCATACAGATCAGCCCGCGCCCGTGCACCGCCATAAAATTGATGATCTCCGGCGTCACCTTCTCCGCCGCACAAACGAGATCGCCCTCATTTTCGCGGTCTTCGTCATCAACGACGATTATCATCTTCCCGTCGCAAACATCCCGCACCGCATCTTCTATCGAGGCTAAAGGCATTTTTCTCCCAACAAAGGCTCGCTTCTCCGCCGCTAATGTTTAGTCAGCGTTAATTTTAACGAATACCAATGATTTAGGCGAGTATGAGGAAAAGTTTGGATCGCGTAGCGATCCGATGAATGTAGCCGTGGGTTTCAACCCACGGATAGCCGTTGTATAATTGCCCGTCGCGTCAGCGACGATTGAACCCACAAGAATATGCCTGTTCTCAATTGGATCGGTAAAGATGCCGTTGTAAAACACCATAAGGAAGTTCCGTTTCGGCTGCTTGAACCGGTGCCGGCACTCTCACATGGTGACGCCGATTCGGGCAATTTGGTAGTTGAGGGCGACAATCTTCACGCTCTCAAGGCTCTGCTACCGCGCTACGCCGGACAGGTGAAATGTATCTATATCGACCCGCCATACAACACCGGCAACGAAGGCTGGGCGTATAACGACAATGTAAAAAGCCCCGAAATACTCAAATGGCTCGGCGAGGTCGTCGGCCGCGAAGGCGAAACACTCGACCGGCATGACCGCTGGCTCTGCATGATGTATCCGCGATTGCTGTTGCTAAAACAGTTCCTGCGTGAAGATGGCGTGATTTTTATTTCTATTGATGACAACGAAGTCGCGAATTTGCGACTACTGATGAATGAGATATTTGGCTCCCAAAATTTTGTCACAGTCTTAACGTGGAAAAGCCGTGCTAAACCATCCAATGTTGGTGACGCGAGATTGAAACCTCAAAACGACGCTGAATACGTTATGGTCTTTAAGAAAGATCGTTTTCCGAAATTTAGGCTTGTAGGGTCAGGGCGGGATCGTAGCTATCCTCATGAGGATGTTGATGGAAAATATCGCCTACAGACTATTCTTAAGTCTAACCGGGGGGAAAGTAAACGGGATACGATGACATTTGAGCTTAACGGATATCAACCCCCGCCTACCAAACGATGGCAGGCAGGAGAGGACACAATACGGGATTTGTTTGCTCGCAATAGGATTACTTTTCAGACGGGTGAGCCAATGCTCAAATACTACGAACATGAAGAAGCCGATGAGTTTATTCCGTTCTATTGCCACGTTCCGAAAGAACTCAGTGGAACAGCTGAAAGCGGTAAGAAGACTCTTAACGAAATACTCGGCCTAGAGCATGGATTCGACACTGTTAAACCCCTCGAAATTCTCCGCTATATTTTCAATCGCTCTCTTCTCGACGGAGATCTAGTGCTCGACAGCTTTGCCGGTTCCGGCACGACGGGCCACGCGGTTTTGAAACAGAACGCAGAGGACGGCGGGAACCGGAAATTCATTCTTGTCGAGATGGACACGAAAATTGCAAAGGACGTGACCGTCGAGCGTGTCCGCCGTGTTGCCGAGGGCTACACAAAGGCAAACGGCGAAGAGGTCGCAGGGCTTGGCGGCGGTTTTCAATACTGCCGCCTCTCCGCCGAACCACTCTTCGAGGCCGGCGGGCCGATTCGACGTGATGTCACCTTCGCACAGCTTGCGGAGTTTGTGGGGTTTATGGAAACCGGTGGCGGGAAGCAAAGTCAAAAGTCAAAAGGTAAAAGGCAAAGTGAAGACGCATCCGCGTTTCTTGGGACATATAAAGATCGTGCTGTATTTTTGCTTTATAACGGCATTTTGAAAGATCGTTCGGATGTCGGCGGCAATGTCTTAAACAGCAGAACGCTCGAATACATCAACAGTCTTGTACCCGACCATGAAGGAGAAAAAGTAATATACGGCGCCCGTTCGCGTTTTGATAAATCGAAACTAGCAAAACTCGGAATCACATTTCACCAATTGCCATACGATCTGGCGGTGAAGACATGGTTTTGATCTTTTTAAATTGCCGCTAGTTTAAATTGCCACTAGCTTTAGCTAGTGGAAAA
>JANMDA010000107.1:0-6282 GCA_031376085.1 Chloracidobacterium sp. | reverse complement strand
ACACCATCGAAGAGATCGCAAAGCGTCACGCTTTTCCCGCAAAGGCGATAAACCAGATCAAGACCGCCCTTGTCGAAGCCTGTATCAACGCCGCCGAGCATTCCCTGAGTCCCGACCGCAAGATCTACCAGAAGTTTGTACTCGATGACGACAAGATCACGATCACAGTATCAAATCGCGGCCTGCGACTTGCCGATAAGATCACCAAAACGATCACACCAGACGAGGGCCGTCGCGGCTGGGGCCTTAAACTCATAAAAGGCCTCATGGACGAGGTCAACATCGAACAAGTCGACGACGGCACCCGCATTACGATGGTGAAATACCTCAAAACCAGTAAGCAGTAGGCGGTTGGCAGTAGGCAGTAGGCGGAAGCACCCGGTTCTGACAAGCTTTGCCCCACTGTGCCAGCGCTTTTTCTGTCCCAAATGTCCCAAACGCCTTGGGACAGTCTAAACCACTGAATCTATTGGTTTTTCGACCAACTGTCCCACTGTCCCACTGTTTTTTTCACGCAAATCCTCGTTCCGCTGTCCCACTCTGTCCCACATCGAAGTGGGACAGGCTAAATCTTGTAAACATTATGGTTGTTGTCGCATTTTAACCTTGTACCGCGAGTTTCGAAAAAAATTATGTAAACCTATTTCAGGACTAAGCACAACCAGCCAATCAATTGTCAAATAGCAAAAATCGCCGTTATACAAACGATCCCGCACCAAGCTAGCAGGTTTCAGCGAGGAAGAAAATACCAACTTTCCCGATATGACGTAACTTTCTCGAAATGACGCAACTTTCCGGCACGCGATTCCGCGCGTAATAACTTATCTGATAAGATTTCGGGATCGGGAGCGTATGCGAAAAGCGCAAAGTCGCAGGTCTGACACCGATTGTGTTTGTGAAACGGGGGCACTGTGTTTTCTAACTCGCTCGGAGTATACTTACAGGAAATTCAATCCTGCTCGACTGAGGAGGAATGTATATGAAAACAATACTCGGACTCGTTATCGTCTTGGCTACAGAACTTACGATCAATGGACAGATCTTCCCATCGAAGTCTTTGGCAACACCCCAGTTCGTGGAAGACAAGACAAACCCGCTGAACCACCAAAGCCCGCTCAGCCACAATGCCAATTGACGCTTGCACAATCGCCTATCGTGCGTAGGTTGAAGCTTGGTATGACAGAGGCAGATGCTTCCGCCGTAACGGATTCAACATTCGGCTCGACGGCCTTCTCAGATGGTCTGGTGAGAGAACTTGCGACAACGACCGCTAAATTGGCAGGCTTTGAAAATGTAAGATTCCTTCATCTCCACTCATTTCAAGGGAAAGTCTTCCGGATCGCCCTTGATTACGATCAGTCATGGTCAAACCTTAGTGAATTCGTTGAAAATTTCGCTCCAAAGCTCGGACTTCCTATGACTGGTTGGACGGCTCCTTACTCGTCACAGGCAGAGCTTCGGTGTAAGGACTTCCTCGTCGAACTGGAATTTTCAATGGATAGTTCATTAACTCTCACCGAGATTGACGCCGTGACTTTCCTGACTCGGTGACTCACTGAATCACTGCTTAGGTCAACTTTTCGCCGTTTCTGAGCATCTATTCCCTGAGATTGTAGGATAATGGTGAAATGATGAGAACATCGCTGGTTATATCGGTTTTTGTTTTGTGTTTGTCGCTGATCGGGTTCGGTCAGGCATCGGGCATTGTTAAAAAGGACCTTAGCCCTGCTGAAACCGACCGGATAATCAAGACGTTTACAAAGAACGAAGACCTTTTTCGTCGGGCTTTGACTGTTTATGTCTTTGACAGGTCGGCTACGGTTCAGACTATAGGAATGGGCGGGCAGGTGACCGGCTCCTACCGGCGCGATTCGTACATGACATTTAACGATGCGGGCGAGCGGTTTGAAAAGATCGTTTTCTTTCCCGTTTCCACACTCACCGAGATCGGAGTAACCGTTGCCGATATCGACAACCTCGGCGGCATCGATCCATTTGCGATCGAGCCAAAAGTCGTCGATCAATATGCTTTTACCTATCTTGGTTTGGAGCACATTGACGAGCTTGACCTCTACGTCTTTGATGTCACCCCCAAAGTTATGCCGGAAGCCAAAAAAGGCATTGCGAAATTTTTCCAGGGGCGCGTGTGGGTCGAAAAAGACGATCTGATGATCGTGCAGTCACGCGGAAAAGCGGTTCCCGAAGGCAAAGAGCGATTCCCGATCGTGACGACGATACGCGGCAGCGTCGATAACAAATATTACTTTCCTGTTTATTCGTACTCGAACGGTTCGGACGGGACACTGGTCTTTCCGAACGGACAGGTCGCTAAGACCGCTACCAAAGTCACTTACAAAAATTACAGGGTGGGCCGCAGCGAAGTGCGTATCCTCGACGATGAAGAACCGGTCAAGCCAACGCCGACGCCTCAGAAGAAGTAGGGGGAGAAGAGGAGAAGAGGAGAAGAGGAAAAGATCTCTTGCTTTCATTCCATATTCTTAACTCTTAACTCTTCTGCGATAGCGGTGCGGATTTTTATTAGCAAATCCATCAGATCGTCTTCGGCATTCAAACCTGATGTTTCTATCGGCGGGAGAAGCACCATTTCTATTTTACCGGAATAAGCTACGCCTGTCTTTTTCCCCATCATCCAATCGGTGTTTTTTATGGCTACGGGAACGATAGGTGACGTTGTTTGCAGGGCCAGATGGAACGCACCTTTTTTGAATGGAAGCAGTTCGCCCGGCATTGCCCGCGTGCCTTCGGCAAAGACGCCAAAGGAATAGCCTTGTTTCATCACATCTCTCGCTTTTTCCATAGACTGCCGGGCACGTTCGGGATTTGAACGGTCGATGTCAATGATGTTTACAAAACCCAATCCCTGACCAAACACAGGTACTTTTAGCAGTTCTTTCTTGGCGACGAGCCCCATTTTTTTACCCGCGTAGAAAAACAACGTCGCCGTGTCGAGATATGAGCGGTGATTAGAAATGAAAACGTACGATACGCCGTCCTCGATATTTTCGAGGCCGACGACCCTTACTTTTGCTCCGCACGCCTTGAGCCACGTTTTTGCTCCCCATTGCCCGATAGGGTAGAGCCAAATACGCCTGTCAATGATCCACAAAAAAACAAGAGCAGGCGTGCCGACCAGCAAAAGCAGCGAACCAGCCACAAACCAGCACCACCAATAGCGTAGTCTTGCGATGAACCGCGATCCTTTTGGGTGTTTGACGGGAAACGTCTGTTTCTGGTTTTTGTTGATGGCATCGATCATGTGAGCAGCGATAGTTTAGCAAAACGCAGAGCTGAAGCCTTTTTTGATATTATTGTTCTATGAAGTTGCGAAGTATTGCATTTATCATTGCTTTCCTCTTTCTCTCAATCCCCAATATTTTTGCGGATAGTGGCTATGAGACCTTCATATTGGTAAGTGAACCGCTGATTCGCATAGGCTTATCGACGAATGCCGGTTCGGTATCTATAACGACGGGCGATTCGTCGCTGGTTGCTGTCAGTCCTGACGAGCCGAGCAAATTGCTCGCGACAAACAAGGTGACAGTTTCGGCGCGTGCATATCGCCCGCCGGAGATCGAGAATTACCGCATCGAGTTTCAAAACTTGCCAACACAAAATGACGCCAATGTACTTGCAAAAGAAATACGCGAGACGACTGAAGAGACCGCGCTTGCGAGCATTGATACAGCGACAAATATATGGAAAGTTTGGGTCGGCGCGGTCAAAGAAACCACCATCGACGCGGAAGATCTAAAGGCAAAATTGGCAGATAAAGGCTTTGAAGATGCAGTTGTCGTCGTTGAAAAGAAAGTTGTCGTCTCGGCGGATGCGATCGCTCTTTCGCAGCAGTTGAAAGCGGCAGGGAAGAGTGAGGTTCGCAGTCTTACAAAAACAACTGGTTCGACGCAGGCGACGGCAACCGATACTGTTGACCCAAATCTGCGCGAGGTAATTATCAATGGCCCAAGCGAAGAGGCGAAATACTCATCGCTCAAATCCGTCGCTTTTGGCTCGCTCAACGAGCGCATCAATCCAGTCCGCCTCAACGGCAAGGCTTATCGCGGCAAACTCGAAGTTTTTGTAAATTCACGCGGCTCGCTGACTGTCGTTAATGTCGTGCCGCTCGAAGATTATCTGCTGGGCGTAGTGCCGAGCGAATTGGGCTTGCCGCAATTGGAAGCACAGCGAGCACAGGCCGTTGCGGCGCGGACATATGCGGTTGCGAATATCGGCGGTTATACCAATCAGGGCTTTGATATGGTGCCGACCATTTGGTCGCAGGTTTACAAGGGCGTTTCGATCGAGACAAAGATGGGAACGCAGGCCGTGCAATCTACACGCGGCATTGTAGCGACCTGGCATGGAAAACCGATCAATGCACTCTACACATCGACGTGCGGCGGGCGAACTGAGGATAGCGAGAACATTTTTGATAAGGCCGAGCCGTATCTTCGCGGCGTCGAATGCTCGCTCGAAGGGCATCGTCATTTTGAGCCTTTTCTCATCAAAACCGAGCGCAAGCCCGCTAAAGTCAGCGACGAAGGCAATCTTGAACTCGTTCGTCTTATGTCACTGCTTGCATCGAACGGCTTTCAGCTTTCGACGCCGCAAATGACCGACGCGTGGTTTGACGAAGTGCCCAACGAAAGCGAGATGTCTAACTGGCTAAACAACGTGGCTGGAAAATTCGGCAAGACGTTTCCGAATGTAAATCGCGACACGCCAAAGCCGGTCGAGTTGGCACGCATTCTCACTTCCTTTATCTATGCGCCCGGTTACGCCGACACGCTGTTGAACGATTCGGATGTGAATTATCAATTAGTGTTCGACGATGCCGCCGACATACCAAAAGAGCGGCGGGCCGACGTTGCAGTGCTGCTTCGCGACGGATATTTTTCGCTTTATCCCGATATGACATTAAAGCCGAATAAGCCATTTACGCGTGCGCGAATGCTGCGGCTGATTCGTCAGATCTACGAAAAGAAAAAATGGATGCCGGGAATGGAAAGCGGTACTACAAAACCGACAGCCGACGGAAAGCTACTTCTGAAAAACGGTAAGAGCGAAAGGCAGTTGACGCTTCGCTCAGACGTATTTTTGTTTCGTGAATTTGGCGGCACGATGTATGCGGTTCGCGAAGTGGCGCTTGTTGGCGGCGAGCAGGTCAATTACCAGCTCGACTCTCTCGGAGCAGTCAAATATCTCGAGATCAAGCCGACTGATTCACCGACCACTGCCGAAAATATGTCGCCGTGGGAATATTGGAACAAATCGCTTTCGGCCGGCGAGGTGCAGTCGCGGCTTTCACGATACGTTCGCGGCATCGGCACGCTTTACGATGTCAACGTCAAGAAGGTCGGGTATTCGCGCAGGCCGATCGAGCTTGAGATCATCGGCTCCAACGGCGTCAAAATACTCAAAAGCGGCAAGATACGCTCGGCTTTACGATTGCCGGAACAGCTTTTCGTCCTCAACAAACGCTACATCGGTTCAACTGTCGCCGGCTACACCTTCACCGGCCGAGGCTGGGGCCACGGCGTCGGGATGTGCCAATACGGAGCCTACGGCCTCGCCAAAATGGGCGTCAAATACGACGAGATCATCAAGCACTACTACACCGGCGTCGAGCTGACAAAGGTGTATTAGTCGTTGACCGGGATCATTTCGGCAAGCAGCGTCTCGGGGGCAATATCCTGCTCATGCGGCCATGTTACCGCACCGAATATTATGCTTGCCTGATTGAAATAGTGGACGTCACGGAGTTCGCTGAAAACGCCGTGATCCAGATAAGGCTTCAGGTCAAAAATTCCCTTGCGGCCATCTTCTATCTCAATATAGATACGGTAATCCGGCAATGGCTTAACGATTTTGACGTCCCAATACATATGACAATTTAAAGTGGATCGATTTTGTATGGATGCTCGCCTTTTACTGCAAGATCCCAGTCGGCGGTTAACTCGTCACGACGAAGTTCGATCCATGCCTGCACCAGACGCAGCTGCTTTCGCGGCAATTCGCCTGCCAGAATCTCCCCGTCACCGATTGCTATCGAAGCCTCAAATTCAGCATACTTAGCATGAATGTGAGGTAGATTATGATGTTTATTGTCCAGAAAATACAGGCTAATTATAATCCCGTAAAACATGGAAATAATTGGCATGGTTTTCGTTCTCCGTGTAACAACTCTTTGCTGTCTAAAACACACTATAAACGGCGAAATAGTTGGTAGCAAATACAGTTAGAGAGAATACAATCTGAACCGAC
>JANMDA010000044.1:0-5451 GCA_031376085.1 Chloracidobacterium sp. | reverse complement strand
CAACCGAAGCCATGATCGCCGACGTCCAGGACGACAAGGGCGGAATGGACATGGGCGGCATAGGCATGGAACGTAAGTTTGATCTCTAATGCTCACGCTGTATAAAGCGTGGTAATTACAAAGGCCTCGTCATCTGGCGGGGCTTTTTTCTGTTATTTCGTGATAAAATTTCTTACATGACAGCGAGCTTCGATGCTATTCTCTCGACCGTGCGAAGTTCCGCCGAGAAACACATCATCTTTTTGCCTCACGCGATAAGCCAAATGTCGCGGCCAGACAGGTTGATTACGAGATTGGACATTCGTGCGGTCATTTTCGAGGGCGAAGTGATCGAGGATTACCACGAAGACCAACGCGGTCATAGTTGTTTGCTTTTGGGTTTTGACACAGCTGATCGAGCAATACATGTTGTCTGTTCGCCAAAAACCGAGTATCTTGCAATTATAACGGCATATTTGCCGGATGAGGACGAATGGTCGGATGACCTTCGATCAAGAGAATAACAATATGGAATGCATGTACTGCAAAGGAAGAATGGAACCCGGATTTGCGCCTTTCCACATCGACCGCAAAGGCTATCATCTTGTCTTTGACAGGGTTCCCGCATTGATCTGCCAACAATGCGGCGAAGTTTATTTTGACGAGCCGCAGGTCGATTCGATCCAAAAGGCCATTGTTGCTGTCGATGCCCAGACCGAATTGATCGCCGCTTGAATTTTGGATGAAACTAGAAAAGAATACGCTCACGACTGAAGCCATGATCGCCGACGCCCCCGAAGAAAAGGGCGGCGGAATGGACATGGGCGGCATGGGCATGGGAATGAAACTTCTAGTTCCGCACTTCAAGTACTAATAGGCTTCGTCCATCTCGAACGAAGCCTTTTTCTTGCAATCGATACCGGTTAATGTTACATTTCCAACGAAAAATATGCTCAAGTCTTTAGTCTTAATCTCGTCGCTTTTATTTGTAATCGCTTCGCCGTGCATCGCCGGTGAAATTCCATTCACGATAGAGAAAGGCTTCATCATCATTGATGCTAAGATCAAGAATGATATTCCGGTCAAAGCTGCGATATTTACCGGCAGTCCGGATTCTTTCTTTGGCCCCGACGTCATTTTTAAGTACAAGATAACACCCGGATATACTTACGATGGGCCTTACGGACACGGTGCCATTGCGGATAGGACGGTGATCTTTGCTGACGTGCCTCAGATTGTTCTTGGTGACGAAAAACCAGTCAACCTGAGATTGAGACAGGGATCTGCTGAAGCGATGAGCAAAAGGATAGGCCATGTTATAGACCTGATACTTGGAGCTGATTTTTTTAGAGGAAAGATCGTTCAGTTCGACTTCAAAAAGAAGGTTATCCGTTTTCTTGAAAAACCACCGGTAGATTATAAGCAGACCACCCAGTCGGCCTCTTCCGGCGACGCAAAATCTCTTCTCTTCAAGATGGATCAATCCCTCGAAAATAACTTTGGCATTTCGTTAACCTTGCCGGTCGCCCGAGATATAACTTTCGAAGGAACAAAAGTGCGCAGTCTGTTCGACACCGCAGTAGCTTCTCCAGTTTCGTTGTCGCCAGCGACGATCAAAGAATACAGGCTTGGCCAGATACCTGATAAGGGTTCCACGAAATTGGGTCAGATTAAATCTATCGGTTTAGGCGATTACGAAATGTCCAACGTTCCTGTACTACTTTTCGGTAAAGAAGCAGGATTCGACCAAGGTACAAAGGATTATGGCGCGATCATCGGGCTTGGAGTCATGCAGAATTTCCTGGTTACATTTGACTGGAAACAGAACATGTTGGTTCTTGAAAGATAGCAAGGTGACACCAGCGCTGAAAAGCTCTAAATTTCTCACAATCCAAGGAAGCAAACAGTATTTTCCAGCGTTTTGGAGGCTCTAATGCAGAAGCCCGCACGTTAGTAAGGGGGCTTAACACTGAACGCCGAATGTTAAGCCCTAGCTCACGCGCGGGCTTCTGCAACAATTGACACCAGCAATGAAAAATTCTTCATTTCTCTCAATCCAAGGAAGCAGGCAGTATTTTTCAGCATTTTGTATGTACGCAGCGAAATATCTTTTTGCATTTTTGGGGTCAAAATGTTCTGATAAAAATAGCGAAAATATATGTCAGAAACATTCAAATTACCACCGCTTGAGATCGAAGAATATACACTTGCAAATGGCCTGCGTGTCGTACTTAATGCCGACAACGCGATACCTGTTGTATCGGTCGCTGTTTATTACAATGTCGGTTCGCGCAACGAGCGCGAGGGCCGCACGGGCTTTGCACATCTGTTTGAACACATGATGTTCCAGGGGTCGGAGAACGTGCCGAAGGCCGGGCATTTTCAGCATATTATGAAGGCCGGCGGCACGATGAACGGCACGACTTCTAGCGAGCGGACGAATTATTTTGAAACGCTTCCGGCGAATCAATTGCCGCTAGCCTTGTGGCTCGAATCGGACAGGATGCGTTCGCTTGCCGTAACGCAGGAGAATCTTGATAACCAGCGTGAGGCTGTGAAAGAAGAAAAACGCCTGCGTTACGACAATCAGCCGTATGGGCAAATATTCGATCTGATCAACGAGATGATCTATAAGAATTTTGCCAATTCGCATTCGACCATAGGTTCTATGGAACATCTGGATGATGCGACGGTCGAGGATGTTCAGGAATTTTTCCGTATTTATTATGCTCCGAACAACGCTGTTCTTACATTGTCCGGAGCGTTTGAGATTCAAACCGCAAAAGACCTGGTCGAAACATATTTTGGCGATATTACGTCACAGCCTTTGCCGCCTGCTCTTGATGTCAGCGAACCAACGGAAGTCGCGGCAACTTACAAGGAATGGGAAGACAATCTCGCACCGTTTCCGGCGTTTCTGATCGGCTGGAAAATACCGAAGAGACGCTCGCCTGAGTTTAATGCTCTTTATCTTGCGGGTAAGGTGCTTTACGACGGCGAGAGTTCGCGTCTTTATCAAAAGCTGGTCAAAGGCGAAGAGTCGGTCATTCAGCTCTTCGGCTTTACCGATGAACGTCGCGGCCCGTCGAGTATTTTTGTCGGCGCGATACCAAAGCCGGACAAAGACCTGAGCAAAATCCGCGAAACGATAATGCAGGAGATACACGATCTAGCCGCACACGGCCCAACCGCAGAAGAAATGGAAAAGATCGAAAATCAGCTTGTGAACGATTCCGTTCGCATGAGGCAATCTTCGATGTCGCGTGCTCAATCGATAGCTGAATTTGCGCTTTACGACGGTGATCCGACACTGATCAACAGCGATCTTGAGGAACTGCTTGCCGTGACGGCAGAGCAAATTCGCCATGCCGTCGGCGTCTATTTGAATACCGACAATCGGGCATTGCTCGATGTTGTGCCGGTAGGTAAAGCAGCAGGAGCTTAACGCAAAGTCGCAAAGGAGCAAAGACGCAAAGCTTTATAAAAGTTTTCTGCGATTCTTGTGATTCCTTTGCATCTTAGCGTCTTTGCGTTGAAAAATTTATGACACCTGAACTAAAAAAATCTGTACCTCAACCATTAGCTCCTATCGCTTTCGATATTCCACAGCCGTTTCAGACAACGCTCGACAATGGGTTACGCGTTGTCATTTTTGAAAACGAACGCCTGCCGCTCGTCAGCTACCGGCTTGCTTTCCATTCGGGTGATATTAACGATCCTGACGACGGAACGGGAATGACATCGGCTATGGCGTCGATGCTGACCGAGGGAACGGAAAATTACACGAGCCTGCAGCTTGCGGAAAAGATAGAACGTCTCGGTTCGGGGATTTCGGCGAGTGCATCGGACGATTTTACGATCATTGCTGCGTCGAGCCTGTCACTTTACAAGTCAGAGATTCTCGGCCTGATGGCGGAGGTGGTTTTACGGCCTACCTTCCCAGAAGATGAACTTGATCTCTATCGCCGGAATACGATCGAGCATCTCAAATTTCAACGTTCGCAGCCGGGATTTCTCGCGGGCGAACAGGCCGCGCGGCTCATCTACGGTGAGCATCCGTATTCGAAAGTTTCTCCAAATGCTGCCGATATCGAAAAGATCGACCGCAGCCGGCTTGCAAAGTTTCACGCTGCGGCATTCGTGCCGAATAACGCAATGTTCATCGTGGTTGGCGACGTGAAACGCGACGAATTTCTCTCCGAATTGAATGAGCTTTTTGGCGACTGGCAGCAGGGAAGTCCGGCATCGGCATCGTTTCCAGAGCCGCCTGCACGCAGTGGACGGAGCCTCACGATCGTCGATCGTCATGATTCCGCTCAGTCGAATATCGTTTTGACAAATCTAGGCGTAAAGCGAACTGATCCAGATTATTTCCCTATTATTGTGATGAATCAGGTGCTCGGTGCAGGAGCGTCTTCGCGTGTATTTATGAATCTGCGCGAGGAAAAGGGTTATACATACGGAGCTTACACGCGGCTCGAAACAAAAAAACTCGCCGGTGATTTTGAAGCGACCGCCGAGGTGCGAACTGCTGTGACTGGTGATTCGCTAAAGGAATTTTTCTACGAGCTTGAGAGGATACGAAATGAAAAGGTTGGCGAAACGGAATTAGCCGATGCAAAAAATTTCCTCACTGGTGTTTTTCCGATCCGTGCCGAAACGCAGGAAGGCCTTACTAATCTCATCGTCAACCAACATCTTTACGGTTTGCCGGAAGATTATCTGCAGACCTATCGTGAAAATGTTGATGCAGTGACGGCTGACGAGGTTCAGCGTGTTGCGGTAAAACATGTGCGTCCGGACGAAATGGCAATAGTGATCGTAGGCGACGCCAAGGATGTGCTGCCACAGGCTAAAGAGTATGCAACGTCAGTCGAGATATTCGACACAGAAGGAAAACTTCAGAAAAGTTAGCCACAAAAAACGCAAAAAAAGATAAATCCTATTTATGTGTGTTTTGTGCTTTTTGTGGCAATTATCTTACATGGGCTGAGTAAATTGGATTATCGCAAAGTCGGCCCCAGATGGATCGGCGACCATCGCCATCCTTCCGACGCCTGGAGCATCGAATGGCGGAACTCGAACGCTGCCGCCTTTCTCGGTGATCTTAGCGACTGTTTTGTCCGCGCTGTCGACCGCGATGTAGCTTGCCCAATGCGACGGCGGCGGATTTTCGCCCCAACTCGCATCGATAGCCATCATCCCGCCATAGGCTGTGCCGCCCATTACGATCTCTTTGTAATCAATTGGTGAGATCTTTGTTTGCGGCAATTCCCAGCCAAATAATTTTGTGTAAAATTCCATCGCCGCGGGCAGGTCTTTTGTCCTTAGCTCACGCCAGCAAATTTCGCCATGTTTTGGCTTGTTAAATTCAGCCATGGTGTCCTCCTTCTGCCATCTTAAAAGTCGAGATCATCGCACCTGTCGGGTCCTGAATAACGCACATGCGGCCAACATTTGGAATGTCCAGCG
>JANMDA010000032.1:0-3128 GCA_031376085.1 Chloracidobacterium sp. | reverse complement strand
GATGTTCGCATTTACCGCGAGGTCGAGCAGATCGCCCTCTTTTGAAATGCCTTCGCCATACATGATATCGAATTCCGATTCACGAAATGGCGGTGCACATTTGTTCTTAACAACTTTAACGCGAGTTCTATTGCCAACGACCTTGTCGCCGTCCTTGATCGCTCCAATTCGACGAATGTCCAGGCGGAGGCTGGCGTAGAATTTGAGGGCTTTGCCGCCCGTCGTCGTTTCGGGTGAGCCGAAAAAGACGCCGATCTTTTCGCGAAGCTGATTGATAAAGATAAAGCACGTGTGCGAATTCGCCACGATCGCGGTGATCTTTCGCAGAGCCTGCGACATCAGACGTGCCTGCAAGCCCGGCAGGCTGTCGCCCATTTCTCCATCGAGCTCAGCCCGCGGAACCAAAGCCGCGACCGAATCGATCACAATAACGTCAACACTGTTCGAACGCACAAGAGTCTCGGCGATCTCGAGCGCCTGCTCTCCCGAATCCGGCTGAGAGATGAGCATGTCATCAATGTTGACACCGAGCTTGGTCGCGTATTCCGGGTCCATCGCGTGCTCTGCGTCGATGTATGCGCAAATGCCGCCGGTCTTTTGCGCCGAAGCGACGACCGTCAATGCAAGTGTCGTCTTACCCGAACTTTCCGGCCCGTAAACCTCAATGATCCTGCCACGCGGAAATCCGCCGACGCCGATCGCCGCGTCCAGGCTCAGACATGTTGTTGAGATCGCCCCGATGTCCTCGTGCGGTCGTTCACCGAGTCTCATTATAGATCCCTTGCCAAACTTTTTCTCGATCTGCAGCAATGCCGACTCGATCGCTTTTCCTTTATCCAAGTTCATATTCTTTACTCCGCCGTCCATATTGTTTTGCTCCTCCAAAGTCTTAGACATTATGTTGCGTAAATGCAACGTCAATGTAGTTGTAACACATTGTGTTTCACAAATGCAACACGAAAAGAGCAATAAAATTCTTGATCGTCTGAAATTCTAGCCCAACTTTTGCCAAATATCAACTGTACGGGCGGAAACGCGAGTATAAACGAGCGTGCGGATCGGTAGTGGGCACGCTCGTTTACACTCGCGTTTCCGCCCGTAAACCTGCGTCCCGTGTCCCATATCTGTCCCACTTGCCTGTGGGACAGCATAAATATTGTTATCATTAGAGTTGCGGTCATATTTTGTCCCTGTCCCACGTTTTTTGAAAAAAAAGTTCTTGACATCCGAACGTTTCATAGATAAAATAATGTATCACAACACAGATAGATTCGTCAACGACTTTATTGGAGGAAAACGAACATGGCAGACGGAAAATTTACGACAGTTGCGGCGACGCCGAGGAAGGCAAACGAATATATTGCGAGTTTGAAACATCTTGGCCAACCGCAGAGATTATTTGACGATTATTGGCGCGAGGGCGAAGTTACTTTGTTTTTTGGGCCTTCGCGGACATACAAAAGTATTCTTGCGATGCAGATTGCCGAGTCGATTGCTCGCGGACATGCGATAGACGGATTTGATCTCGAATCGAGACGGAAGAAGGTTTTGTATGCCGATTTGAAATTGTCGGACAAGCAGTTTGCAGCGCGTTATGCGAAGGAGGGAAGGCAGTACAAGTTCTCGGAAAATCTGTATCGCCAAAAGCCGCCTAAAGATGAAAAACTTATCGAATGGCTGCGGCGAATGGTAAGTGAAAAAGGTTTTCGCGTAATCGTTTTAGACGATCTTTCGGCAGTTCGCATGAGTTATGACGGCACGCGCGAAACGCTGAAAATGATGCGTGAATTAAAGGATCTGCGAGACGAATTCGACCTGTCGATTTTGGTGATCGCGTGTTCGCGCGAGCAGCGTCCCGGCGAGCTTATAAGCGAAGCGCACATGATGCGTTCGCGCGTTTTATGCGATGAGGCGGACAGCACGTTTGCGATCGGCGTTCACCCGGCGAATCCGCATTATTGCTATCTAACACAGACACGCACTCTGCTTTCGGCCATTAAATGGCATGGGAACGACGTGCCGGTTTGCAGTATTCAAATGTCGGACGACGGTTTGCTGAGCATGGCGTTCGACGATAGATTTGTCGCTGATATCGACGAAGAATTGCGGCAAATGATCTGCAACGTGAAATGGGCGCGCGATGCCGGAGCAAGTTATCGCAGCATCGCAGATGATCTCGGCATTTCAAAATCGAAAGTTGCCCGATTGTTTAAAAAGTGGACGCCGGCGCTTGAAAAAGACATTGTCATCGAGTCAGAACCGCCTACGTTAGCAGGCGGCAAAGACCAGGACTTCGATGCAACACAACAAAATGAAAGCGACGCGGATGCGACGGAGTTCGGTACGTCGTTCGTTGACGATTCACCAGCGCCGTTGCCGCCCACTTACGCAGGCGGTTCTGACAAGATCCCGTTCCTGGCGGCACTTAAACGCATTCAGATAACCGATCTCAAACACGGCGTCGACGGCTGCGGGCGCGAGATTTTTATCCAGGAAGAACAATACGACGGCAAACCGGTCATATGGTATCAATACGGCCCGAAGGGCAAACTAATACGCAAAACACGAGATTCATTAGGCATCAGTATTAAGAGTATCGAAGAGCCATGGATATCTTCGGTGAATCTGCGACAAAACGGCAACAAAACAGCCGAATATTCGTAAATATCGAAAGCGTTAACGTGATAAGCTATTAGTTTCCGGATAGAGAGACACACATGGATTGTCCTGATTTCATAGGCCAGACGCTTGACGGGAAATATCAGATGACGCGCGAGTTGGGTCGCGGCGGTATGGGGACGGTGTATTTGGCGACGCATCTCGGGACTGAGAGGCCCGTCGCTGTGAAGATCATTTCGCCGCAGTATATGGAGCGGGCGGAATTTGTCGAGCGTTTTCGGCGTGAGGCTCGTGCAGCCGGGCGTTTGCGGCATCCGAATGTTGTCGATGTGACGGATTTCGGATTTGCCGACACAGCTCAAGGACAAGTGGCGTATCTCGTGATGGAATACCTCGACGGCTGCACACTAGGTGAGGTGCTTGAGGAAGAGAAAAATCTGCCGGTCGCGTGGACGCTCGACATTCTCGAACAGGTCTGCTCCGCCGTTCACGAAGCCCACGGCCAGGGC
>JANMDA010000400.1:0-3699 GCA_031376085.1 Chloracidobacterium sp. | reverse complement strand
GATACATTCCGAAGAGTTTTTGGCCATAGTTCACGATGCGAAAGGCCGCGTCAATGAATGTGACGTTGCGGGTGCTCAGAAACGTGTAGCGAACGGAGCCGTGCTGATCGACGTCCGCGAGGACAATGAATATGCGGACGGACATGCTGCCGGAGCAAAGCATATGGGACGCGGCATTATCGAACGAGATATTGTACAGACATTTCCCGAAAAGGATAGCGAGATCGTTCTATACTGCGGCGGCGGTTATCGCTCGGCGCTTGCAGCCGATATGCTGCAAAAGATGGGCTATACGAACGTCTGGTCGATGGACGGCGGCTGGGCGGCTTGGGAAGAATCGGGAGCGCCGACCGATATTCCAATTCCGTATTAAGAAGAGATGGATATAGATATCGAAGAACGACGAGCGCGTGTTCGCGCCATCCAAGAAGAGTTTGCTGCTCGCGGCGATACCATGGGTTGGTTTGACGCTCTTTACAAAGAGGCTGCGGGCGATAATGATGTGATCCCATGGGCCGACCTCGAACCAAATGCGTATTTTCGAAGATGGGTTGAAACGACCGGACTAAAAGGCGGCGACCGCAAGGCTTTGGTCGTTGGCTGCGGCCTCGGTGACGATGCTAAATATCTATACGATCTTGGTTTCAAAGTTACAGCGTTTGATATTTCGCCTACAGCGATTGAATGGGCGAAAAAACTGTATGGTGAGATTGAAATTCAATTTGAGGTCGCCGATCTGTTTGAAGCACCTTCGGAATGGAATCACACGCAGGCTGGCAGCCTGCGTTCCGGCGGGTTTGATTTTGTACTTGAAATTTACACCGTTCAGCCGCTGCCGCTCGAAATGCGGCCGTCGGTCATTGATGCCGTCGCGGCATTTGTGGCCGAAAACGGCAAACTTGTTGTGGTTACGCGCGGCCGTGGGGACGACGAAGAGCCGAATGAAATGCCCTGGCCTTTGTCACGCCGCGATCTTAGCCGTTTTGAGCAGAATGGCTTGATGCAAACTGACTTTGTCGTTATGGACGCAGAAAATGAGGGCGAACCCGCGAGGTTTGTCGTCGAGTATGAACGCCGTAGTTAGGTGTATAATTTCTTATGGACTTCAAACAGTTTTACCTTGGGTGTTTGTCTCATGCCTCATATTATCTCGGCTCCGAAGGTGAGGCCGCGATCATTGATCCGCAGCGTGATGTTCAGCAGTATATAGACGAGGCCGAAACTCACGGGCAAAAGATCAAATACATTATCGAGACGCACTCGCACGCGGATTTTGTGAGCGGACACGTTGAGCTTGCGGCCAAAACAGGTGCCGAGATCGTGTATGGACAACGAGCGAATACAAAATTTCCAACGCACAAAGTAAACGACGGGGACGAGCTAAATGTCGGAAAGATAAATTTAAGATTTCTCGAAACGCCCGGCCATACACCAGAAGGCATCACGATCATTGCAACCGATACTAATGATCAATCCGCACCGATGAAAATGTTCACCGGAGATACGCTTTTTATCGGTGACGTTGGACGGCCGGACCTGATCGGTTCGAAAGGTTTTACCGCGCAGGAAATGGCCGGAATGCTTTATGATTCGCTGCACGAGAAAATTTTGCCGCTGCCTGACGAAACGGAAGTTTATCCGGCGCACGGAGCGGGAAGTTTGTGCGGCAAATCGTTGTCAAAAGAGACTTGGTCAACGCTTGGCAAACAGCGGCAGTTCAATTACGCTCTCCAGCCGATGAGCAAAGAGGAGTTTGTGAAAATTGTAGCTGCTGACCAGCCTGAGGCACCGGCGTATTTTCCAAAAAGCGCGGCGAAGAATCTCGAAGGCTCGACAGCTCTTGACGATATTGCAAAGCCGCGAACGTTAACTACTGATGAGATTCTTACATTCGACGGCGTTGTCGTGGATGTTCGGCAGGCAGCGATCTACGGTGCGGGACATGTGCCTAATTCCATTAACATAGGGCTTGGCGGACAATTTGCGTCATGGGCCGGAACTTTGATCCCTATCGGAACGCCGCTCGCGGTCGTTGCCGAAAATCAGGAACAGATCGACGAGGCTGTAATGCGTCTGGCACGCGTTGGGCATGAGACTGTGACAGGTTATATCCTGATCGCGAATTTTGACGGTGAGAAAAAACAGGTCGAACAAATTACTGTCGAAGAGGTCAACGAGCTCACAAAAAGCGAAAAGGATTTGCAATTCGTTGATGTCCGCCGCATCGGCGAATACAACAACGGCCATGCTAATCAGTCAATCAATCTGCCACTCGACAAACTTGCGGCTGATTACGACAAGATCGACCCCGCCGTTCCGACTTATGTAATTTGCCAGGGCGGGTATCGTTCTAGCATCGGATCGAGCATTCTTGAGAATGCCGGATTTACAAAACTCTACAATGTTATAGGCGGCACGGCCGCATGGATAGCAGCCGACCTGCCGACAGAAAAAGCACAGGAATCCCAAGCATAAATGATCACAGTTCTTTTTGCGCCGGCTTACTCCAGTATTTCATCAAAGCCCGTGTTGCACAGATAAAATCTCTTGCAATTCGCAAAAATATGTACTAGCATTATCACTGATAAAATTGCTTTTTGAAAACCGCATTTTGAGAGAAAACTTTTAAAATAGCGACTGAACGGGACAAATGGAATAAACCACTTATTCATAATAAGTTACCTGTCCCAAGCCCGTTTCACAGTAGGAAACAGTAGTAGAATTTCCTACTCCGGTAGGAAGAAGTAGGATTTGTCCCAGCATTGAAAAGGGCTCGGGACGATTTCGTGGGCCGTGGGTTAATATGAAAATCTCTTGGTATTCCTTCGTATTTTCGCTTCGTGCGATCTTCGGGTAAAATCAAATTTTACACTCAAGCTAACAGAAAAATTTACATGTCAGAAGCAACAAAAAAAGAAACAAAAACACGCATCGAGACGGACTCGATGGGCGAGATCGAGGTGCCGGTGACTGCTTATTGGGGAGCTCAGACGCAGCGTTCGTTGAAGCATTTCGACATCGGGTTTGATGTGATGCCGCGCGAGGTAATTCGGGCGCTTGGTATTTTGAAAAAGGCCGCGGCGATCGTTAATTGCGATCTGGGCAAACTAGAAAAGGATAAATTGGACTTGATCGTCAGGGCGGCGGATGAAGTGATTGACGGCAAACTCGACGAGCATTTTCCGTTGCGTGTTTGGCAGACAGGTTCGGGCACGCAGACCAACATGAACGCCAACGAGGTTATCTCGAATCGTGCCATCGAGATCGCCGGCGGCGAGATGGGTTCGAAGTCGCCCGTTCATCCAAACGATGACGTTAACAAATCGCAATCGTCGAACGACACTTTCCCGACGGCGATGTATATTGCGGCGGCGGAACGAATGACCGCTCTCATTCCTGAGGTGCATAAGGTTCACGACGCCATTGACGCCAAAGCAAAAGAATATGCGGACGTTGTAAAGATCGGCCGCACGCATTTGCAGGACGCGACACCGATGACAGTCGGCCAGGAATTTGGCGGCTGGGCGTCTCTGATTGCCCGCGACATTGACAGGCTGAGAATGGTCTTGCCGGGTTTATTTGATTTGGCTATTGGCGGAACGGCGGTTGGAACAGGATTGAACGCTCATCCCGAATTTGCCGAGCGTGCGGCAGATCAGATCGCCGAGCTTACAGGTTTGCCGTTCAAATCGCACCCGG
>JANMDA010000026.1:0-4865 GCA_031376085.1 Chloracidobacterium sp. | reverse complement strand
TCATGCAATAATCGCAAAGCTCGTTTCAGAATATCCGCTGAAGTGCCCTGTATCGGCATATTTTTGGCATAACGCTGTGCCGCTCCGATAGAGCCGCGGTCGTTTTCATTAAAGCTCATACGAGCGAGACGTCCGGACTTTGTGCGTGCCGAACGTTCGGTCAAAACGTTCATTGACTGTTCGCGCAGCCATTTATCCATCATCGGATATGTCGCAAAATATCGTCGCAGCGTGTTCTCGGCGTCGGTCTGCGTTAGGCCGGTCATCATCGCGAACCGTGACGCGCCGAGTCCATAAACAACACCAAAATTGAGCCGCTTGGCAAACGAACGCTGATCGGCGGTAACATCTTCGGCCTTGATGCCAAAAACCTGTGCCGCGGTCGCCGAGTGAAAATCCTGCCCAGAAGCAAAAGCCTCGATAAAATTCTTGTCCTCAGAGATGTCCGCCAGGATCCGAAGCTCGATCTGTGAATAATCGGCGATCACGAGCATGCGTCCATCAGGTGCGCGAAAGCATCGTCGATATTCCGCTTCGTGCGGTATCTGTTGAAGATTCGGGCTCGAACACGAAAACCTTCCCGTCGGAGCGCCGATCTGGCGAAAGTCCGCGTGAATGCGTCCCGTTGCCGGCTCGATAAATTCGAGAATATTCTCGCCAAAACTTGACGACGCCTTGGCGACCGTGCGGTATTCGAGCAGCTTTGCGACCGGCGGATATTTTTCGGCCAGCGGCTGCAGTTCCCAAGCCCGCGTCGTATTCGGCATCGGAATGCCAAGCCCAACAAGTGCATCCGTGACCTGGGCTTGCGAATCGAGATTGATCTCGGCGCGTCCAAACAACGAAGCCTGCGCAACGCCCGCCGAAAGCATGTCCTGCAGCTCGTCGGCAAATTTCGCCTGCGCTTTTTGCACGACACCAAGCTGCTCGCGCCATCGTCCCTGATCGAGATAGAAACCGTTCAGCTCCATCTCCGCGATCGGCATCACGCATTCGTTCTCAAGTTTGAGAACATCGGCAAGTCCGTCCAAAGCGATGCGTTCGTCCAGCTTGTCACGCACCTCGGGCATGATCGCCGCGTCGCGTGCAGCGTATTCGATCTGCGAATGCGTCAGTTCGTCAGCCGCCCAATTGCTGATCTGCTCGCTTTTATCCAGCGTTCGCCCAAGAAAAAATTGAACAACATCCGCCAACCCATGCCGCCGCTCGCCTTCGCCAGCCTTTAGCAAAACACTCGCCAGATAAGTGTCGTAAACAGCGCCAACCTCAACACCCAAATGATGCCGCACCCATTTGCAGTCAAACTTCGCATTATGTGCGATCTTGACCTGCTTCGTCGAAGCCAAAAGCTCCCGCAGCGGCGCCAGATCGGGATTTGCCCTTAGAGTTTTGACAGATTCCGGCAACTGACCACTGACCGCTGACCACCGACCACCAAAAGCCCTAACGTCAATAACCTTCGTATTCTTCCCGTCCGAAAGCTGCACCAGCCGCAGTTCGCCCTTATAAGGATCAAGCTCCGTCGTCTCAACGTCAAAGCCAAGATACTTGGCATCCTTCAGCTCGTCACAAGCCTTTTTGAGCGATTCGGCATCGCTAATTAGTTGAAAATATATTTCCATCTACCTCTATTATGCCCTGTCCGAACTGCAAGCAAAAGCGACTGTGATTTTTACCCCGTTTTTATTGTTTACTTGCGACGCTCTTTCGTTTATACTGACCGAGGTTTGCCACGTTTGCGGTTTTGTTATCGCGATGGAGAGAGCAGACGTCAGAAGATTTTTGCAAAAGACTAAGGTCTTATTAAGTTTATCGAGTTCTACGGGTCTGAGCACGATCTCATAAAATGAGATTTGGTGCTCCCCGAAGGTGAAAAGCGTTTCTGCTTTTCTAAAACCGAGATTCCTGCGTGAACAAATTTCAATACTTGTCCATTTGGAAACCATTTCCAAAACCAAGCTATAAAACCACAACGCGCGTGTTCCCTCGCTCGATTCTTATGCCTTAGTCTGCAATAAATTCGCTTATCTGACCAACTCTCCGTCTTCAAACGCAAAGGGCAATTTTAATACCCTATTTGAGGAAAGAATTTTTGTATGTCTAAAGAAATGATAGTCAGCGTCAACGGGCGCGAAAAGAAGATCGCCATTCTGGATAATGGCAAAGTTACGGAATTTTACATCGAACGCGGCGAGGAAAATTCGGGCGTCGTAGGCAATGTTTATAAGGGCCGCGTGATGCGCGTGCTGCCTGGTATGCAGTCGGCTTTTGTCGATATCGGGCTCGAACGCGATGCGTTCTTGTATGTCACAGACTTCTTTGATGAAGAAGAAGAGATCGAGCGCATTATTATCGAAAAAGGCAAGAAAACTTCGCCCGAAGATGCCAAACGCGAGGCCAATGAGCAGATCGACCGTTCGCGCATCGAGCGTGAAAAGCAGATGGAATCTGTTCAGGAACTCGCCGAGCCTTTGGTCGCAACTACTGAGCGGGTCGAGGATTCGCCTGCCGGCGAGCCAATGCAGCAAGTGCAGGTTGACGAGCCGCAACCCGAATCCAGGCCCGAAAAAGGCAAGCGCGGCCGCGGTCGCGGCAGAAAAGATCAGGCCCAAGCCGAACCGGCACCGATGTTTGAGATCGAATTTGATAATTCAGGTTTCGAACGCATCAGCGACCACGAGGATGACGACACGGGCGATCTGTTTAAAGACGCCTATGTGCAGGAAGCCATAATTGATCGAGTTCGCGCGGTCGAATTCGATATGGAAAGCACCGCCGCAGCCGAGGTCGGCTCTCTATTGAGTGAAGTCGGCAGTGATGCCGGCGGCTTTGAACGCATCGCCGATGAGGACGAAGAATCTTCGACTCCCGCAAAAGGCCGCAGCCGTGCCAAGCCAAAAGCCGCCGATAAAGAAAAAGAACCCGCAAAACCCAAAAAGCCTGCTAAGAAAGCCGTCTCAAAGGGCAAGTTTGCAAAGCCAAAAGCCAAAAAATCAACAAAAAAAGAGGACACCGAAGCCAGTCATAAAGAATCAGACGATAGGGCCGAAATGGCTGTTCGACGTGGCGGGCGCGGCCGCCGTAAACCTAAGGCTAACGGCGATGAGACTCCCGATGAAACGTCGGAAAACGTGGAAACGAATGTCGTCGAAGCTTCCGAGCCAGAACCTCAGCAGGTTACCGAAGAGCCCCGAAACGAACGTCCTGATGACCGTCCCGACGATCGCCCTGAGGAAGCTCCGCAGGAACGCGAACAATCGGATGACCGCCCACGCGGCCGTGATAATAATCGTGACCGAGGACGGCGCGGTGGAAGGGGCCGTAACGATCGCCCAAGTGGTGATCGGCCTAGCGGAGATCGACCGAGCGGTGATCGACAGAGTGCTGATAGACCAAGCGGAGATCGTCCGAGCGGAGATCGTCCGTCTGATGACCGTCCCAATCGTGACCGTCAATCTGGCGGCGGCAAACGTTATGACCGCAACGACCGGGGCAATCGCCCACCTATGCCGACTATTTCCGATCTTCTAAAAGAAGGCCAGGAGATACTTGTCCAGATCGCTAAAGAACCCATCGCCAAGAAAGGCGCTCGCATCACATCGCACATCGCTCTGCCGGGACGCTATCTGGTTTACATGCCGACGATCGAGCATCTCGGCGTTTCGCGAAAGATCGAATCTTCAAATGAACGCGGCCGCCTTCGCACGCTGATCCAGAAAATTCGTCAGGACCCTGAGATCCCATCCGGCGGATTTATTGTCCGCACCGCGGGTATCGGCGTTCCCGAAGAAGATCTCAGAAACGACGCCAAATACCTCGCCCGCATGTGGGCCGACTCAAAGAAAAACTCCGAGAAGAAAAAGTCGCCTGCTATCGTTCATCAGGACATCGACCTTGTCCAACGCATACTGCGTGACCAGCTTGCGGACGATTTTACGGCCATCCGTATCGACAACGATGAGGAATATCAACGCACCGTCGAATTCATCAACCTCATCCAGCCGCGAATGGTCAAACGCATCAAGCTCTACACCCGCGATGAGCCGATCCTCGAATATTACGGCGTGCAGGAAGAGATCGACAAAGCTCTCAAGCCGCGCGTGTGGCTAAAGAGCGGCGGCTATCTCGTCATCAACCAGACTGAGGCTTTGGTTTCGATCGACGTTAACACCGGCAAGTTCGTCGGCAAAGGCAACCAGCGTCTCGAAGACACGATCACGCGAACCAATATGGAAGCCGTCGAAGAGATCGCAAGGCAAATCCGACTTCGCGACCTCGGCGGGATCATCGTGCTCGACCTTATCGACATGGACGACCGCCGCAACCGGAACAAAGTTTCTCAGGCCCTGCAGGAAGCTCTCGCGAGCGACAGGTCGCCAAACAAGGTTCTTTCGTTCAATGATTTTGGCCTCATAATAATGACCCGCAAGCGTGTCAAACAATCTCTGGAGCGTGTTATGTGTGCCCCGTGCGATTATTGCGAAGGCGCCGGCTGGGTCAAATCGCCGACCACGACGGCTTACGAGATACTCGCCGAGGCACGCCGCCTTTCAAAGAATGTCGAGGACGTTCGGCACACGACCCTGCGTGTTCACCCGGACGTTGCCAAGGCCTTACGCAACGACGAACGCGAGGTGCTCGACGAGATCGAAGCCTATCTCGGCCACATCGACATCGCCTCGGACAAGTCCGTCCATCAGGCACAGTTCGATTTTGCGTTTGTCTAAAAAATAATTTGTTCGCGATGACGAATGAAGAAGGGCGGCAACATAGCCGCCTTTGTTCATTTTCGTTCGCAAGGCGACGCGTCCCAAGATCTTTCTCCACATCACAACCTGTTAAGCCAAAGGCGCGTCCCTGAGAAT
>JANMDA010000379.1:0-6451 GCA_031376085.1 Chloracidobacterium sp. | reverse complement strand
CCAAAGCCGGATTGTAAAAGGTCGGCACGATGTCCGAGTAAACACCTCGCGGAATATAATCGAATACGCGCGGCTCAAGTATGTGAATGCCTGTGAACATCAAATGATTGCGGATTGCGGATTGCGGACTGCGGATTTCTTCTTCGTTAAGCGGCTGCGCGTCGTCGCCAAAGCCGGTAACATAACCGTCGCTCTCTTCGACTATGGTAAATTTTTCACGTTTTGCGTTCGGCTTCAATACCATCGTCGCGATAGCGCCAGAACGTTTGTGGGTTTCGACAGCGGCACCAATATCGATGTCAGTAATGATCTTGCCGTTTACGATCAGGAACGTATCGTGATCGAGAAGTTCGCGAGCGTTGTCGAGAGCTCCAGCAGTTCCAAGAATGTTCGGCTCTTCGCGAGTGTAATCGATGTGAACTCCAAAGGCTCTGCCATCGCCGAGTGCGTCAATAACGGAGTCTGGCTGATGATGAAGATTTACAACAAAATCCCTGATACCAAATCCAGCAACGTACTCGGCAACATAGCCGACAAGCGGCTTCCCCAAAAAGGGAATCGCAGGTTTTGTGCGGTCGATCGTTAATGGGAAAAGCCGCGTGCCGAATCCGGCGGCAAGGATCATTGCTTTCATAAGTACAATTACAGCAAATGTATTTTAACGCAACGCTCTTAAGGACTCGAATTGAGTTAGCCGAATAAGCAGTAAATAACTGGTAAAGTTAGACAAATATTATTTTCTGCTCTATTGTGGTCGAATATTACAATATAAGAAAATTCGGTCTTATGAATTCATGATGCAAAACAATTCCGGAAAAAATGTCCGTCGTGAAATTTTCGGCTGGATAATGTATGACTGGGCGGATCATGCATTTTTTACGCTCGTGCTCGGCGTTCTTGTAGGCGAGTATATAACGACTCTTGCCCAAAAGGCTGTTGGCGAAAATGGTGTAATTATCGCTTTTGCAGGTTATGATCTGGTCACTGCAAAATCGCTATTTTCCTACAGTGTTGCAACTTCGGTTTTCCTTCAGATCTTCTTTTTGCCGGTACTCGGCGCCGTCGCTGATTATACTCATCTTAAAAAAACATTTCTTGGTTTTTTTTGTTATTTAGGTGCGCTCTGTGTTGCCCTTATGTTCTTTGTACAGGGAAACCTTTACCTTTTGGGAGCATTTCTTTTCATCATTGCAAATCTGAGTGCAGGAGCCTCTATAGTTTTCTTTAATTCGTATTTACCCGACATTACAACCGAAGATAAACGTGACAAGGTCTCAAGTTGGGCATTTGCGGCGGGTTATCTTGGCGGTTTCATGACCCTGATCTTTGGGGCTGCATTCATGTACAGCCATGACACATTTGGGATCACGATCGAAATGGCTAAACGCATTTGCTTTTTTGGAGCGGGCATTTGGTGGGGCGGATTTGCGATCATTACATTATTGTTTTTGAAGCGACGCCAACCTATTAGAAAAGCACCAGAGGGCAAACATTATATCGCGGCAGGATTTATTGAGCTTAAAGGCACTTTTATAGAGCTTTTCAAACTCAAAAGCACGCTGCGTTTTCTGATCGCTTATTTGCTGTATAACGATGGCATTCAAACCGTGATCGCGATGTCGGCGGTTTTTCTCTCTCAGGAACTGTTCGTTGCAAAAGGCCTCGAACCTGATCCATGGTTCCTTTTTATCGCTTTTGGAATCGCTCAGGCCGTTGCATTTGTCGGAGCATTAGCATTCGAACGGATCGCTCATTTTACAAGCACCAAGACCGCGATCCTCATTTCACTCCTGATCTGGTGCGGGATCGTAATATATGGCTATGCGTTTCTGAATACGGGAACGGAAGCATATGTAATGAGCGGAGCTATAGGTTTTGTCTTGGGAGGCTCACAGGCCCTGTCACGTTCACTCTTCTCGCAAATGATACCAGCCGGACGCGAATCGGCATTCTTTGGGATCTACGCCATTTCAGAACGCGGAACGTCATGGCTCGGCCCGCTGGTTTTCGGCCTTGTCGCCCAACTTACAAATTCGTATCGGCCGGCAATCCTGACATTGATCGTTTTCTTTATTGTCGGCAGTGCCATCCTTTTATTTACCGATACCAATCAAGCCATAAAAGAAGCTGGCAACATTCCGCCCGAAGAGGCGGTGGCTGCATAGATGCTTGTCATCAATAGTCTCTAGGATATAATAATTAGTTGTAGTCGCAGATTATCTCAACCGGAGAAAAATAAGTGATCGAAAAATCTGAGGACAAGATCGTAACTATTTTTGGCGGATCAAAATGTGCCAAAAACTCAGCCGAGTACATGGAAGCCATGGATCTCGGTGGCCGTTTGGCAGAGGCCGGTTTTACTATCTGCACCGGCGGTTATCTTGGCATTATGGAGGCCGCGTCGCGCGGCGCCCATGAAAAAGGCGGCCGCGTGTTTGGCATAGTGCTGAATCAGTTCAAAAAGGAACCTAACCGTTACCTTACCGATAAAGTCGCGACAAACCACTTTTACGAACGCCTTCAAAATCTCATTACGCGCAGTGTTGGTTTCGTTGCTCTTCGCGGCGGCATGGGAACGGTGACCGAAGTATCTCTCGTTTGGAACAAATTGCAGACGGGCGTAATAGGAAAGCGTCCTCTCGTTTTGGTCGGCGAATGCTGGAAACCAGTTGTGGAAGCTTGGCAAACAAATCTTGCCGTTAGTGATTCGGACGTGAATTTACTGGATTTTGCAGACAATGCCGAGACCGCAGCTGAAATAATTATTAAGAAAGCGAAAAAAGTCATTCTATGATTTGCCCAAAATGTAACAGTCAACTAATGGATGGAGCGAAATTTTGCGGCTCGTGCGGTTTGGTACTCCAGGCTGCAGCGCCACAATCAAATCCGCCTGGCGGTGCGTTTCACTTCGATGCCGATGGACGCGGACAAGGACGCGGCTACACTTGGGCGATAGAGCACCAGGGTGCATTTGCACTTGCGGTAGTTAATTTGCAGGCTGAGCAGGCTATCTGCGCCGAGGCTGGAGCAATGGTCTCAATGTCCGCAAATATTGATCTTCATTCCGAACTTAAAGGCGGCGTTTTCGGAGCGTTGAAACGGGCGGTCGGCGGAGAATCCGCTTTTGTATCGACTTTCACGGCTCAAGGCGGGCCGGGCGAAGTAACATTCGCTCCTGGTGCTCCTGGGGATGTGGCCGGAATAGAAATGCAGAACCAAACATTTATGGTTCAGTCTAGTTCCTATCTCGCCGGTGACACATCTTTAATCGTCGATACAAAATTCGGCGGCGCAAAATCGTTCTTTGGCGGCGAAGGCCTCTTTGTTTTGCAGATCTCAGGCGCGGGCCTTCTGCTTGTTTCTTCATTCGGGGCCATTCACCGGAGAACGCTAAGAGCCGGTGAGCAGTATGTAGTCGATACGGGGCATCTTGTGGCATGGGAAGGCCACATGCAATACAACTTGCGAAAAGCGGCAAAAAGCGGTTATCTGCGAAGTCTTCTAAGCGGGGAAGGCATGGTCGCAGAATTCACTGGCCCCGGCGAGATTATTATACAAACAAGGAATTTAGCGGCGTTTGCCGGTTTATTAAAACCATTCTTCCCTTCACAAGGCGGTGGAAGCGGTTTCAGCTTTGGAAAGTAACGCAACGTTTGCGTAGCTATCGAATATTTGTATAAGCGCTTTGACTGAAACGAAATCAGCATCGGATATAATTCGTGCGAAACGCGAACAGCGGCTTCCGGCTCTTGCCGTATCTCGCGGCATCGGGATTGGGAAGATCGTTTTTTTGCACGGTGAAAGAAGGCGATATTTTAGGCTCGATCTCGACACCGAACAGATCGAGGCAGAACTCGAAAGATTTAAAGCTGCTCTCAAAACGTCCACTCTTCAACTCCGTGCAATATCGTCCGACACAGCTTCCGATTCCCGTCAATCCGCATCCGGCATTTTCGGCGTTCATCTTCTCATCCTCGAATCGTCATTTGCCGAAAAGATCGAGACATTTATCAAAAAGGAACACGTCAATGCCGAATGGGCGATCAAAACTATCTCTGATCAATATGTTGAAAGGCAGACAAGGGTCACGGAAACTGATTTTAGGGATAAATATCTTGATATCGAAGATGTGTCAACACGTCTTCTGAATGCGCTGGACAAATTCCAGGAAACAATTCATACGCATTCGGATTCAGTAATTGCAGCTCGCGATTTGACCCCTTCTGCCATCATGGAACTTGTAAAGAATAAGCCCTCCGCGCTTATTACCGAGCAGGGAGGATGGACTTCACATTCTTCTATTCTTGCGCGTGAACTTAATTTACCGATGGTGTCGGGCGTTCGGAACCTGGAACATTATATGCTGGCCGGAGATCGTGTCGTCGTTGACGGTATAAACGGCGAGGTCATATTAAACCCAAGTGACGAGACTGTTGCTGGATTCCAAGCTCTCCCTGTGGCTCACTCTCAGTCGGGCATAAGCGGCTCTTCGAGAGCGGAATCACTAATGACGATGGACGGAACTCGTTTTGTCCTCCGTGCCAATGTTGATCAACCGGAAACCTATCAAACAGCAAAAAATAGAGGTGCACGCGGGATCGGCCTTTATCGCTCCGAAACGCTTATCCGTCAACCCGGAGCAATCCCTAGCGAAGACCAGCAATTTGAAGCCTATAAGAACATCGCAGATGCATCGGGGGAACAAGGCGTAAAGATTCGAACTTTTGATGTCGGTATCGATCGATTTGGCAGTGCTCCGCATTGGATAGAACGGAACCCATCGCTCGGGCTGCGCGCTATTCGCCTTAGTCTTGCTGATCCCACGCATTTTCGAACACAGCTCCGCGCTATCCTGAGAGCAGCATTTGGCAAAAAGATTGACATCATTCTTCCGATGATCTCAGGTGCCGACGAGATCGTTCGGGCGAAAATGATACTCGACAGTGAACGTGCCGATCTCATTAAGGCGGGCATTGACATCGGCGATCCGCAACTGGGCGCGATGATCGAAACTCCATCGGCAGTCCTCACCGCGTTTGAGATCGCAAAGCACGTCGATTTTTTATGCCTTGGAACCAACGATCTGGTCCAGTATCTCCTTGCCGTCGATCGTGACAACGATGCGGTCGCTGACTGGTATCAAACGCTTCATCCGGCCGTGATCCGAGCGATAAGCAATGTTCTCGTGGCAGCTCAGAATGCCGGTGTTCCCGTTACAGTTTGTGGTGAGATGGCCGGATCGCCTTTTTACGTCTCTGTTTTGCTGGGAATTGGTGTCAGAGACTTTAGCATGAATGTAAATTCGATCCAGGCGGTTCGTAGACTGCTATCGGGCATTTCTCTAAGCGATGCGGTTGCCCTCGTTGTAAACATCAGTAAATTTCTAACTGCGGAAGAGGCCGAGAACTATCTCCGCGAGTATTATTTCAAACATTGGGCCGCTCTATTTCCTGCTGATTTTCTTGATTCACGCTTCCGTTAAATAACCCTCAAAAAAATAGAAACAAGACTGTTTTGAGCGTTTTGTTAACCTAAGCCCTCGGTTTTGCGAGAGCTTAGAGTGCTGAATATGAAGATGTCAAACAAATTGCTATTGCTATTCGCGGTGTCTTTTAATGTGTTCGTGGCCAGCACAGTGACGCTTGCGCAAACAGACAACAACGCCAGAAAAAATAATCCATATTCTCCAAGTCCAGTAAGTAAGGTGAAGGAAATACAACCTATTGCGGTGCCGATAAGAACACTGCCGGCAGATGCAATTATTATCTTACAAGGCCAAAACATGACGACGATGGAGGAACAGCCAACCGTCGCACAACGCACAAATAAGATCACAAAAAATGCTGAATCACGCTCGCTTTCGCCAAGTGAAATTTACAAGGTCGGCATAGGCGACGTACTTCTTGTAAACCTCAAGAATTCTATTCCAGGTTCCCGCTATTGCACCGTCTTAGCTGACGGCAAAATCGATTTTCCTCTTGGTGGGGAATATCTGGTAGCCGCTGGCCAAACTGTAGATGCGATCGCTGAAATGCTCGCCTCAAAAATCACGCTGTTTCCTGACGCTCAAGTCGAAGTAAAAGTGCGCGAATATGGTAGTCATAAGATCACGGTTTCAGGAATGGTTGAAAATGCCGGTGACAAAAATCTCCAGCGCGAGGCAATGCCTTTATATGCGATCCGTTCAGAAGCTGTCGTTAACCCAAAAGCTACAAAAGCTATCATCAAACGCGCTCCTTTATTAAAACTCGAAACCTATGACCTTCACGATACCGCTACAGACAGTGTGATGATCTATCCGGGTAATTCGATTGAATTCACTTCCGACCTACAGGCAGGTTTCGGATCATATTACATTACAGGCGATCTCAATTCGTCCGGTCAAAAGGAACTTAACGCTGGCATCACCCTTTATCAGGCCGTGATTGCTCTCGGCACAAAAGGTGAACCG
>JANMDA010000352.1:0-8777 GCA_031376085.1 Chloracidobacterium sp. | reverse complement strand
AAATTTTCAAATATCATGCCACCAAAGGGCGGGTTGTTCGTCGCCATTGGCGACAGGAAGAATACTTGCGTCCCTGGGAATTATGGCGAGCCGCGCCCCTGGTTTGGGGTGAGAGCGGACGTGGAACTGCTCACGTTCGGTGCGGCATCCACAAGTCCCATCTGCTTCGCTCTTGATATGCGGCTTCGATCACTTGATAACCGGCCCGTCCGTGAGGCGACATAGAGTAGCACGGTACCATCTCACCGTCCTCGCACAGATCATAGAAGACCGCCGGCTCGATTTCCGGGCGGTCGCTCAAATCTATAACCACAGGTGCGATGCGGCCCGGGCCGAAGCGGCTTTCGATCAGCACCTGACAGACGCTCTCGATGTATCGCACTCGCTTGTCAAACGGTATCTCAGAGCGGCGGATAAAAAATTGCAGGTGACTTTTTGACTTGGTTTGGCAATTGCTATTTTGGTACATGTCGTCAACTTAGCATCGAAATTAGTTTTGGGGAATACCAACTTTCCGGATATGACGCAACTTTCCGAATATGACGTAACTTTCTCGAAACGACATGGTTTTCTCGAAAAAGCACAACTTTCCGAAAACGACATGGTTTTCTCGATTCGACGGAATTTTCCGAATATGACGCAACTTTCCGAAGTGTTTCACAAGCCCGGCTTTTCAGAAATTCTCCAATATCAATTGTCAACACAACCTAATACGCCGTGTTGGAATAAAAATATGATGTCTATGTATTAATTAGTTAGGGATCAATTGTTGTAACGTTAGAGCGGCATGTTTGGTGTAAGAAAAGGGCGGGAAAATGAGTGGCTGGCATTTGAGGCAGAAGCAATGCCTCTGATGCGTGATGTGTATCGCGTTGCGTATTGGCTGGCGCGTGATCGCGAAACAGCCGAGGACCTGACCCAGCAAACTTATGTAGAGGCCTTAAAGTCATTTCACCGTTACGCTGCCGGAACAAACTGCAAAGCTTGGCTCATGACGATACTTTATCGGGTAAATGCAAAACGGCGAATGAAGCTTGGACAGCTAACTCTCGTCGAAGACGCTGAGGAACAGATAGCTGAGACTGTCGCTTTTGAACCGCCCATACCGCAAAGCCTTACCGACGAGGATATTTTGAACGCTGTTAAGCAAATTCCGGTTAGATTTTCCCAGGTCGTGCTTCTTGCCGACGTCGAGGAATTTTCATACAAGGAGGTCGCCGACCTGATGCAAATTCCGATCGGCACGGTTATGTCGCGGCTGCATCGAGGCCGCCGATTGCTTCGGCAAGAATTGACAGGTTATAGCGGAAAGGGACGAATTGCAGCCGAGTCTTAGGAAATAGTATGGATTGCAGAGAATTAAAAACAATGATGGACTCATATATCAGCGATGAATTGCTGGTCGAGACCAATCATGAAGTGCTGCGGCATCTCGAAAACTGCCCCGATTGCCGTCGTGAAATGGCCGCCCGCCGTGCATTAAACCTGTGGGTTCGCAACGCTGTAAGAAGTGCCGATGAGGCAAGAATTGACCCAGCGTTTTCTATGCGTGTTGCAGCCGGACTTCGCGAGACGGCATTGCGGCCGGGTATTTGGGATTTTTTTAATCCACGCATTGCTGCACTTAGTTTTGCCTGCATCGTTATTCTTGGCTTTGGAGCGATTGTCTGGTTTAACCGGGCAAATTCTTCGCCCAATACCGAAGAGGCACAAAATTTAACGGCAAATAATGTTAATTCCTCCGATCTTGAAAAAGCCGTCCGCGTTTCCTGGGACGAAATGACCTCACACGCCGTCGGCGATCACAAAAATTGCGCTGTCGAATTTCATCTGGCCGAAGAACCGATCAGCCTCGACGAAGCCGCAGTAATTTACGGCGCGTTTAATAAGGACCTCGACAAAACGGTGGACGCGGCGCTGCAAGCAATGTTTAAAGGCGATGCTAAGAATGGCATCAAATTTCTCGAAGCTCATTCATGTATTTTCGAAGGGCGGCGTTTTGCCCATATTGTAATGCGCCATAAGGGACGAATTGTTTCGGTGCTTGTGACCGACACTGATCTGCCTGCCGGCAGCGACGAAATCCAAACCGCTCATTTTGACGAAACCTTAAATGCATCCGGTTTTCACATCGGCCATCATGCCGTATTTGTCGTCTCGGAATTGCCCGATGCCGAAAATATGACGATTGCCCGAACACTTATCCCCGCGATTCGTTTACATGCGGAAAAAGTCGGAGCATAATCATCGAAAAAGAGTTAGTATGGCGAAACAATTAGAAAAGAAACATCCTCTCGCCGCCCGCTGGATGCACTGGATAAATTTCCCTTTACTCACAGTGATGATCTGGAGCGGGATATTGATCTATTGGTCAAATTCGGTCTATGGAATAAGGTTGTTCGGCTACGAATTGTTCAATTTTTTCCCGCCTTGGTTTTACGACACTCTTGGCATTCCGTTTCGCCTAGCCGAAGGCCTGCAGCTCCATTTCTTTTTTATGTGGCTCTTTGCCATAAACGGTGTGATCTATATTATTTACACTTTTACTTCGGGCGAATGGCGAGCCCTGCTTCCATTGCCAAGTTCATTTAAGCGTGCTCCGCTCGTCGCTTTGCATGATGCCCACATCATAGAAAGCAAACCGCCTCAAGGAAAATACAACGACGCCCAACGCATCGCATACACAGGCGTGATATTGATGGGAGCCGCATCGACGATAAGCGGCCTTGCCATATACAAGCCGCTCCAGCTTGCGTGGCTGACATCATTGCTCGGCGGTTATGAATGGGCAAGGTTTGAGCACTTTTGGTTAATGATCTTGTTCGTGCTCTTTTTTGTTGTGCATGTAGTTCAAGTCGCTATTGCCGGTTGGGCAAACTTTCGTTCGATGATAACCGGTTACGACGTTGTCGATGGTGAGACAGGAAGTGAAACGGAAGCGTTTGCGGAAGGAGAAGCGGTATGAGCGAAGACAAAGAAATTCGACTCGACAAGGTTCGCGAATTGCTGCGTGAAAAAGGTGATTCGGTATGGCCGGGCGGCGACGAAAATACAGCCAATGCTATTGGCGAGCATCGAAGCTTAAGTGAGCCGCTTTCAGACATGGAAGCAAAACGCCGAATGGCGGCGATGACGCGGCGTGGTTTTCTGATTGGTGGAGTCGCCGCTCTTACAGGCATATTCGGTTGGCGCAGGATGAGTGATGAAACAAAAGGCGCGCTGCTTCGCCGCACTTTTGAATTCAACGAAAAGGTAAGCCAGATATTTTTTCGCCCAACGCGACTCGCTCCAGAATTTCCGCTGACAAGTATCAGTGCCGATCGTGGAAATGGTGCGGAAGGTCTCGAAGGAGAATTTGATCCGGCCGTCTGGACACTCGCGGTCGGTGGTCTCTCTGGTCGAACAGCCGATCTGATACTTACGCTCGACGACATAAAAAAACTGCCACGAACGGAAATGACTACCGAGTTCAAGTGTATCGAGGGCTGGAGCACGATCGTGCATTGGGCCGGAGTGCGATTTTCGGATTTTGCAACTAAATATTTACCGCAGACTCACAACGGCTCTTTGCCCGATGTCGCAAATCGTCCGCAAGATCTACTGCCATATGTTTCGATAACGACGCCTGACGAAAAATATTATGTTGGGTGGGACATGCCCAGCATTTTACATCCGCAGACCTTTCTTGCATATGAGATGAACGGCGCGGCGCTCACGCTCGAACACGGCGCGCCGCTGCGTTTAGCTTCGCCCACAAAATACGGCATCAAACAAATAAAGCGAATCGGGCGTATCGAATTTACCGCTGAGCGGCCAAAAGATTTTTGGGCCGAGTACGGTTACGATTGGTATGCGGGGCATTGAATTCAACTATGCAGCTGGATGCCGATTTACAACTCATAAACGAGGAATTTTACGCTGATAGCGTGACCCCTTTGCAGCTCGATCTACTTCTTGCGGATGGCTGGCGGCATTTTGGCATGCACTTTTTTCGATATAATCTCGGCATATACGAAGATGAAATTCGACGCGTGCTTCCGCTTCGCATTCGCCTCGCCGATCTTAAACTTTCCAAAAGCCAGCGCCGTGTTTTGCGAAAAAACAGCGGCCTCGACGTCAAGATTCGACCAATAGAGATCACAGACGAAACACACGATCTTTTTGAACGGCATAAACAACGATTCAAGAGCGGAGTGCCGAATACGCTCTACGATTTCCTTTCTTTGGACTCTGCAAATGCTCCGACCAGAGGGCTTGAGGTCAATGTTCGCCGCGAAGGAAAACTGCTTGCCGCAAGCTTTTTCGATATCGGCAAAACTTCACTCTCAAGTATCTATGCCATTTTTAACCCGGATGAAACATCGCGCAGTCTTGGGATTTTTACGATGCTCAAAGAGATCGAGTATGCTGTCGAGAATGGAAAAATATTTTTCTATCACGGCTATGCCTACGAGGGCGAATCATTTTACGACTACAAAAAAAGATTCTTTGCGTTAGAACATTTTGGCTGGAAAGGTGAATGGTTGCCGGTTCAGCCGACTTAAGGAAACAAACTATTTTGGTCTAGCAATCCATCGTTTTTCAGTTCTTTCGTCCACTCAATATATCTTTTTGAATCGAATTTCTTCCCCGTGCTGTGGCTGGCCATATAGCGAATGAGGCCAAAAACCGGCCTCTGAAACCACGCTCTGTCGTGCTTGCCAAAACACCACAGGATGCCGGTATAAGAATTTGGATTGCGGCCGTCGAGGCAGTATTTATTGTTGAGATGGACGAGCGTTTCGAAAGCGACCTCATAACTCGGCGACCAGGCGATGACATTTTTCCCCCAGAGCATTCGAACATAATTGTGCATCTCGCCTGTCACAACCATTTCGCGTTGAGCCGCATTCCAAAGCTCGTCGTGCGTCTTGCCCGCTTCCAATTCTTCCAACGAATAAATAAATTGCCGCTCGTCTTTCGCGTGCTCACGCATCGTTTTTTGCACCCACGCAGGCAGCGCTGCCAGTGAATCGTAATTCGCATTGTGCCGTGTCAGGTTAAACGAAAGCTCGCGGCGGACGATCAGTTCTTCGAGATAAGCGTCCTTCGATTCCTGCGGCGCGTCAGCATCCTGCACTGTCAACGCGATCTCTAGCGGCGACAAAAAACCGAAATGAAGATACGATGACAACCGCGAAGAACCATCACGGTCGGGCTTGCTCCTAGCTTTGTCATAGTCGGGCAATATTTCATCGACAAATTTCTTCAAACGCGCGCGTCCATTTGCTGTGCCGCCGCGATAATGCACGCTAGGAGCAACGCTGTGATCAATGTCGCATGACGAGACGAGTTCGGAGATATTATCAGCGGTCACGATGGTTTCAGGACAATCAACTTCAATATCGAGACTTAGAACATCAACCGTTTCATTCGCTAGCGGTTTGAAATAATTATCGATCAGCTTATTTATCTTCGGCCTGATCGTATAGGCAGCATATTCTTCTTTGTCGAATTTCGACATCGGAATTATGCCGTTCGAATCAACAGCGTAAACGGGAATATTAGTTTTTTCAGCGATCCTTCGGTTGTGCTCAGGTATGATAAAACACGGAAAATCATCCGTTACTATCAAAGCAGCTTTCTTTGCAAGTTTGGCAACCGTCTGCTTCGGCGAGGTCTTATCTTTTTGCAGATAAAATACATATCGAATGCCAAGTCGTTCAAATTCGCGTTGTTTTTCCTCAACGCCCTCGAGAATAAAAGTATGTATGCGATCCGAAGCCCATGGGTAGTAATATTTCAGCCCTTCGTAAACAACAAGCGGCAACTTTAATTCATTCGCCCGCCGGATCGCGTAAATAAGCGCGTGATTATTATCGACACGCTTATACATCTGCATCCAATAGAGAATGTATCTTGCCTGCGGATTGATCTCTCGCTCATTTATTAACAAAACTCTCTCGTTTATCCGCATACTTTAGTTGAATATCTAATGCCGATTAAGTATTCGGCTCAAATATTTTTTAACTCTCTCTAACGAAACTTCGTTCGAGATCATCCCAATATAGTTATCTGGACGCGCGAGGATAATGAAAGGTTTGTCTGTGCCGAAGGTTTTAACAATCTCTGTCGTCAGCGGATAACTACTCGCATCGAGTAGGTCTTCCAGATCGCCGCCGACCACGGCAAAACCGTCACCGCCAAATGCAAGGAGATGAAACTTCGGCTCATGCATCCGGTCGTAAACACTCGCGCCGTCGATCTCGAAATACGGCATCCGGTCCCCTGCCCTTACTTTAAATGATCCTTTGTTTTTGCTCAGCGAACTATCGCGATAATTGATTCCTATCTGCGAGATACGCGGAAAGACAAAACGGCGTACGGAGCTGAGCCTTGAGAAAAATTTGGCGACAAGCGGAAAAATGTAGATCCGAATAAATGACGCGAACGTGTTAGGGTCGGCGACTAGGCCAAAAAAGCGGTCGGTTGTGCGAGTCAAGGTTTCCGCATTTGGCAGACGTTCCTCGTTGTATGTCTCGAGCAGTGTAAGGTCGGGCGCGCCGTTTAAAACCAATGCAAGTTTCCACGCGAGATTGTAGCCGTCCTGAATTCCCGTATTCATCCCTTGCGCTCCTGCCGGAGAATGGATATGTGCTGAATCGCCGGCGAGAAAGCATCGGCCAAGTGAGAATTTATCAACATGGCGAGTGTGAACCTTATATGTCGAGAACCAATGGACGGTAGTGATATCAAACTCGATCTCGGCGTCCGCTCTGATCTGTTTCTCGATCTCATCGTATAGGACATCGCCTTCGTCCTTGGCAAATTCCTCAGGAAATGTGCCGACGATGCGATATCGCTGCTTGTTGTCCATCGTGAAAACAACAAGTAAATTGCTCTGCATCAGGAACGCAAAAAGCCCGCCGCTGCCATATTGCCAATCGATATCGACATCGGCGACGTAGAACATCCGCTCGAATGTGCTGCCCTCGAATTTAAGCCCGAGAGCGTGGCGCACCGGACTTTTTGCTCCATCGCAAGCCACCAGATACTTTGCGGTGATCGTCACGCTGGAGCCTTGCGTGGTCAGAGTGGCGGTCACGGCTTCTGCGTTCTGTTCGAAACTCAAAAGTTCCGTATTCCACATAACGTCGTGGCCGTGCGAGGTGATGTACTCATAAAGAAGTTTTTCGTGCTTGCCCTGTTCGACGATCAGCACACCGGGAAACGGTGTCATTCCTTTGCCGATGTCGCTGAAATCGATCTCTCCTCGCAGCTTGCCGCCAGAAAAAAGCTTAGCTCCGTTCGCGATCGTACCTAGCGAAAGAAGCTTATCAGCCAAACCGATCTGCTCGTAGATCTCCAGCGTGCGGGCCTGAACGCCTATGGCTTTGGAATAAGGTGTAGTCGTTTCTTTTTTGTCGATAATGACAAAATCAACGCCGTATCTGATAAGTTGACACGCCAATGCGAGGCCGGTCGGGCCTGCACCTACGATCAAAACGTCCGTATTCATCTTGTTCAAGGCGCAACTTCTGCGGAAGTCTTGTGTCTTTCCTGTTTCAGGATGAGATCGTCGTCTTTGACGTCGACCAGCGTGCTGCCGCCGTCGGCGAGCTTGCCAAAAAGAATTTCGTTGGCAAGCGGCTGCTTGATCTTTTCGTGAATGAGCCGCGACATTGGCCTCGCGCCGTACCGGGCGTCAAAACCGTTTTTCGCCAGCCACTCACGAGCATCTTCAGTGAGTTTTACGAGGACGCGCTTTTCGGCAAGCTGGCCGTTTAGCTCTTTGATAAATTTATCGACGATGAGCTTGATGACATCCATATCCAGCGCCTTGAACGGCACCCACGCATCGAGGCGGTTGCGAAACTCGGGCGTAAACGTCCGCTCGATCACGCCTTTTGCGTTACCCTTTGTGTCCGACGAATTACGAAAACCCATTCCGCCTGACGACAATTCTCTCGCACCGGCATTGGTAGTCATTATTAATATGACATTACGAAAGTCGGCCTTTTTTCCGTTGTTGTCCGTCAACGTTGCCGAATCCATCACCTGAAGCAGCAGATTAAAAAGATTCGGATGAGCCTTTTCAATTTCGTCTAAAACAAGCACAGCGTGCGGCGTTCGCATGATCGCCTCAGTGAGCAGGCCGCCCTGATCAAAGCCGACGTATCCAGGCGGAGCTCCGATCAGTCGCGATACCGTGTGCGGCTCGGCGTATTCGCTCATATCGTAACGTAAGAATTCGACGCCGAGTATCTCGGCAAGCTGTTTCGAAACTTCGGTCTTACCAACACCGGTCGGGCCTGAAAACAAAAATGAACCGACTGGCTTGGTCTGAGCACCGAGACCCGCACGAGAGATCTGGATCGCATCAACGATCTTATCGATCGCCTCATCCTGGCCGAAGATAGTTTTCTTAATGTCGTCGCGGAGAGTTTTCAGCCGTGAGCGTTCGTCGGCAACAACAGTTTTTGGCGGTATCTTTGCCATACGGGCAATGGTGTTCTCAACCATCTGAACAGAAACCTTTTTAGGCCGGCGGCTGGCGGGCAGTAGTTTGACGGAGGCACCGACCTCATCGATCACATCTATGGCCTTGTCGGGCAAGAACCGGTCGTTTTTGTATTTTCCCGCAAGCTACGCAGCCGTGCGGAGTGCGGAGTTGCCCGCTTCGTGGCTGGCTTCGCAGAAGTCAGTAGCCGGGGGCTGCGAGACGGTGTAGACCGGCCTGCGCTACCTGTCGGGCGAGCGGTGGCGCTGAAGCCGGTCGCCGCCGTGATGAGGCCAAC
>JANMDA010000322.1:0-2172 GCA_031376085.1 Chloracidobacterium sp. | reverse complement strand
AGGCCGAGCAGTCGGTGCTTGCCGAGATATTGCCTGAGGCGTTTGCGACCGTTCGCGAAGCCTCGCGTCGCGTCACCGGGATGCGTCATTTTGACGTGCAGATGATCGGCGGTGTTGCTTTGCACCAAGGCCGCATCGCCGAGATGCGAACAGGTGAGGGTAAAACGCTGGTCGCGACTTTGCCGTCCTACTTGAACGGACTTACGGGCCGCGGCTTGAATGTCATTACTGTCAACGACTATCTCGCCTCGCGCGATGCCGAGTGGATGGGCAAAATTCACACGTTCCTCGGCCTGACAGTCGGCTGTATCCAAAACGATATGGACGACGTTGACCGAAAAGACGCCTATGCGTGCGACATCACATACGGCACGAACAACGAATTCGGCTTCGATTATCTGCGGGATAATATGAAGTTCGATGTCGAGTCGCTCGTCCAGCGTGACCATTACTTCGCGATCATTGACGAGGTCGACTCGATCCTCATCGACGAAGCCCGCACGCCGCTCATAATTTCCGGCGCGTCGGACGAGGCGACCGACAAATACTTCACAGCGAACGAGATCATTCCGCAATTCGAGCGGGGTCATAAAGACGAGGAAACAAAGGTAACGACCGGCGATTTTTTGCTGGACGAAAAGAATCACTCATCAGTTCTCACCGAAGCCGGCGTTACGAAAGCCGAGAAACTGCTCGGTGTGTCGAATCTATACGATCCTGCAAACATGGATCTCTTGCATTGCGTCGAGCAAGCCCTCAAAGCGCACACGCTTTACAAACGCGATCATCAATACGTTGTGCAGGATGGCGAAGTGCTGATCGTCGATGATTTCACCGGACGCTTGATGCAGGGACGGCGTTGGTCGGACGGCCTGCATCAGGCTGTCGAAGCAAAAGAAGGCGTTAAGATCGAGCGTGAAAATCAGACGCTTGCGACGATCACTCTGCAAAACTATTTCCGAATGTATGAAAAGCTCGGCGGCATGACCGGAACTGCCGAGACTGAGGCCGAGGAATTCGGCACGGTTTATACACTCGATGTTGTGATCATTCCGACAAATCAGCCGATGGTTCGCGTCGATTCGTCGGACATGATCTACCGAACGCTGCCTGAAAAATGGGATGCTGTGGTCGATGAGATCAAGGAACTCCACGAAGAAGGTCGGCCCGTTCTGGTCGGAACCGTATCAGTAGAAAACTCCGAGCTTGTCGCCCAAAAACTAAAAGCCATCGGCGTGCCGCACAAAGTTCTCAACGCCAAATATCACGAACAAGAAGCCGAGATCATCGCTCAGGCCGGACGCAAAGGTGCGGTCACGATCGCGACCAATATGGCCGGCCGCGGAACCGACATCTTGCTCGGCGGCAATCCGGAATCGCTTGCTCGCGAATATCTGAAACGTCAGGAGATCAATCCCGACGAAGCCACGCCGGAGCAATTTGAAGTTGAATTGCGAAAGGCGAAAGCCGTCGTTGACGAAGAGCATAAGCAAGTCGTCGGCGTCGGCGGTTTGCACATTCTCGGCACCGAGCGGCACGAATCGCGCCGTATCGACAATCAGCTTCGCGGACGTGCCGGACGTCAGGGCGATCCGGGAAGTTCGCGTTTTGTTCTCTCGCTTGAAGACGATCTGATGCGTATTTTCGCGGGCGACAAGGTCCGCTCGATGATGGAATGGCTCGGCATGGAAAAAGGCGTCGCCATCGAATCTAAGACTGTCTCAAAGCAGATCGAGCGTGCGCAGAAAGCCGTCGAAGCACGCAATTTCGAAACACGCAAACACGTCCTCAAATACGACGACGTGATGAACCGCCAACGCGAAACCATCTACGGCCTGCGTCGGCAGTTGATGTTCGAGCCCGAGCATCGCGAGTATCTATTAGGCGACAACGGCGTTGCCAAAGATCTGCTCGCCGACCTTACCGGCAGCTTTTTGCCGATGACCGTGACGGCTGACAAGTGGGAGATCGAGACCTACGCCGCCGAGATCGAGAGTATTTATGCCATTGATCCGGCGAGGGATGCCGATGTTGATTTCAAACGGATGAACCCGATCGAGATCGAAGAAGCGATCTGGAAAAAGGCTTCGGCAAACTACGCCGCGAAAGAAAAACTAGCGGGCGACGAGAGCCTGCGTGCCTACGAGCGTTACATCATGCTCAATATCATCG
>JANMDA010000297.1:0-14683 GCA_031376085.1 Chloracidobacterium sp. | reverse complement strand
CTCGAATTTTATCCGACCGTTTTTCCAATAAATCCGCGTTACGACCAGCGTCATGCCTTTTTGCGTGGTTTCTTTCTCGAGTTTTTCAATCTCGCGGCGGTGAAGAAGCAGCTTTCGCGGCCTTAGAACGTCGTGATTATTGATGTTGCCATGCGAATAGTGAGAAATATGCGAACCCAGCAACCAAACTTCGCCCGCAGAGATAGAAACGTGCGATTCCTTTAGCTGAATCCGCCCGGCCATGATGCTTTTTACCTCAGTGCCGAGAAGCGCCGCACCTGCCTCATATTTGTCGAGAATATGATATTCGTGATAGGCCTGGCGGTTATTTAATATTTCTTTGTCCGTGGACATAAACTACTATTTTGCATTCCTGCACAACGTTTCGCAAAGCGGTTTGACAGACACGTCTGTCGAAACGTAAATTATAAATACGCTGGGAGATCGTCTAACGGTAGGACTGCAGTCTCTGGATCTGCCTATCGGGGTTCGAATCCCTGTCTCCCAGCCAAGATCAGTCTGGAGTCTGGAGTAGTGAGTCTTGAGAAACAACTTTCTTTTTGACTCAAGACCTAAGACTCCAGACTCCAGACTCATATGGACGATTGGCATGAAAGCGAAGTTCGCGTCCGGTATGCTGAGACCGACCAGATGGGGATAGTTCATAACGCGAATTACCTTGTTTGGTTCGAGGTTGGCAGAAGCGAATTGTGCCGTGCGAAGGGCTTTTCCTACAAGGAGATGGAGGAAGAAGATGCCCTAATGGTCGTTGCTGAGTCGTATTGCCGTTACAAATCACCGGCCTATTACGAAGACATTCTCACCATTCGAACCAAAGTCGAAGAGATTCGCAGCCGCAGCCTAAGATTCATTTACGAGGTTCATCGTGAAGTCGACGACATGCTGATCGCAGAGGGTGAAACGCTTCATGTGGTGACGGACAAGGACAAAAAAGTTCGTCTTCTGCCTGAGATCTACCGAAACCGCCTGCTTGATAAATTCGAAAAGGCATTCCCGGCCGATCACCCGCCTAGTTAGTTTGGAATTCAAAGTTTCATGTTCCGAGTTTTCAAGTTAAACTAGCTTCATGCCCGGAGCCGGAAGAGCCGAAGTTTATTTCATCGCAGCGATGATGTTGCTGATTCTTATTGTTTGCGTCGTGTCCATTTATTTTTTCTTCAAGACTTATAAAAAAGAGATGCGGGAGAAAGAAGAAAGGCAAAAGTCAAAAGTAAAAAGGCAAAATGAGGAAAACAACGAACTAGTTGCCCCTTACGAATGACCAGCGCTTAGAGCTTTTGTTTTTATGCCACATCCAAACCTATTAAACAGCAGCAAGACAGCGTTGGTGGTCGTGGATGTTCAGGAAGGCTTTCGTCCGATCATTGCGGATTTTGACAAGATCGCCAAGCGGGCTGCAACGATGGTGCGTGGTTGCCAAATACTCGGTGTGCCGGTGTTTGTGACTGAGCAATATCCTAAAGGATTGGGAAACACTGCGGTCGAAATAAAGAGTTTGTTCGACGATGATATTAGCATTTTTGAAAAGACAGCTTTTAGTTCTTGTGGAGCTGAGGCTTTTGTTGCCGGGCTTACAGACAGAGGCATCAAACAAGTAATGATCTGTGGCCTTGAGACACACATATGTGTTAGTCAGACGGCCCACGATCTGCTTGATCGCGGATTTCAGGTGCATGTTTTGAGCGATTGTGTTACATCGCGTTTCGAATACAATCGACTCGCGGGGATCGCGAAATTACAAAACAGCGGCGTGATCCTATCCTCTATCGAAATGGCTTTGTTTGAACTTTTACGTGACGCAAAACACGAGCATTTTAAGGACATCCAGCGCCTATTTAAATAACAATCAACCTCGTCTTTTTTCCGTATACAACCTATGGCAGCTGCTGTTCTCACGGGATCTTAGTCCAATTCGCCGTTTTCCCGCAAGCGAAACCCTTTACTTTGCGCTCTGCAAAGGCTATAAAGAAGAAAAATCCGCACGCGCAGCGCAGTTCGCAAAGGCCGCGCGAATCGGTGGCAGTAGTCGGAAAATTCAAGGTGGAGGATATTGAAGTGAAAATATTGGCATTGTTATTTTCGATGATTTTGTTCATCTCCGTTGTTAGCATTCATTCGCAAACTACAGATTTCACCTATCAGGGACAGTTGCGAAATTCTTCCGCACCCTCGAACGGAAATCATGATTTTGAATTCTTACTGTTCGATTCTCTTTCGGGTGGCAACCAACTCGGCGCGACTATTGTGTTGACGAATGTAACCGTCGCTGACGGCGTGTTTTCAGTTCAGCTAAATTTTGGTAGTCAGTTTCCCGGCGCAATCCGATTTCTTGAGATACACGTCAGGCAATCGGGCGGCGGTGTGTTTACGCCATTGTCTCCGCGTCAACCGGTAACGAGCGCGCCATATTCGGTCAAAAGCTTAAATGCAGATACTGCGGCGAATGCTGCCCAACTTAACGGGCAGGCGGGGTCTTTCTACCAAAACGCCTCGAACCTCAGCAGCGGAACGCTCAACAATGCCAGGCTTGGCGTCGTGCCGGTGGTCAATGGCGGCACAGGTTCGGCAACTCAAAATTTTGTAGATTTGACTACCCCTCAAACCATCGGCGGCGATAAGACCTTTTCCGGTACGCTGACAGGGAACACGATCAACTCGGCAACACACTACAGTATAGGCGGCACCCGGGTGTTAAGCATTGCCGGATTGGAAAACCTATTCACTGGCGCAGGAGCCGGAGCGAACACAAACGGTATCGCCAACTCGTTCTTCGGCACGAACGCAGGCCAAAACAACATTGGGGGCAACAGCAACTCGTTCTTCGGTGGACGTGCAGGCCGCAACAACACATCGGGCGGCAACAATACATTTCTAGGCGAAGGCGCGGGACTGACCAACACGACTGGTAGCAGCAACACGATAATCGGCGGAGGTGCGAATGTCGGTGCGAATAATCTGACCTTCGCCACGTCCATCGGCGCAGGCGCAACCGTCAGCACCAACAGCACAGTAGTACTAGGCAGAGCAGCCGATACCGTGCAAGTTCCCGGCAGTCTAAACGTCATCGGCACAGTCACCGCCAACGGAACAGGCCTAACGAACCTGAACGCTACTAACATCACTTCGGGAACGCTGAACAATGCGCGGCTTGGCGTCGTGCCGATAGCCAATGGCGGCACGGGTTCGGCAACGCAGAATTTTGTCGATCTGGGGACGGCTCAAAGCGTTGGCGGGAGCAAGACGTTTGGCGCGACAACCCGCGTTTCAAATGGTGCCTCGGGAGCAACACCGCTCGCAAGCGCAGACTTGATCGTCGAAGACAATGGTGCCGCGTTTCAACATTTCCTGACTCCTGACGACGTTGAAAGCGGCATCCTGTTTGGCGATGCAACCGACAGTATTGCAGGCGGTTTAATTTTCAATAATGCCGCAACTGATAACGGCATCCAGTTCCGCGCCGGCGGAAACACGACCCGGATGACGCTCGACGGCAGCGGCAATCTTGGCATTGGCACCGCCCCAAGTACAAGGCTCGATGTCAGCGGCAGTATTCAATTGACCGGGGAAGTCCGCCGTACGTCTACGGGCAACGCCAACATGGTGCCCGTGGCCTATGGCCATGTTTTGGAAGACGGCACCGCGGCAAGCGGCACGGGCAATTTTTCGATCAGTCATACGCAGGGCACGGGACGTTACGACATCAGTGTCACAGGTGAGGACTTCGGCGTAGGCGCGAACGGCTATTCTGTTCTCGTGACGGTTATGAACCATGCTACGGCGACATTTCCGACCACATCAACACTTGGGGGCGATCTGGTCATTCAAATGCTGACAATAAACGGAACGGCGGCCTCAGGCAGAGAATTCTCCTTTTTAATCTTCAAACCTTGATAGAGAATTGAGGACGAACAGAGCGGAAGACGAAGCCGAATCATGAACTTTATGAAAACAGAGTCATAAGACCGTTTAGCCTTTGACTATAATCGACGCGAAGCCTTACCATTGGACTTACTCCAACGTCCAATGAACACCATTTCCTCACTCAATCCGCAACAGATCGAAGCCGTCGAAACCACCGAAGGGCCGTTGCTTATCCTTGCCGGTGCCGGCTCGGGAAAGACGCGTGTTATTACCGTTCGCATTGCTCATCTTATTGCGGAAAAAGGGGTTGCGCCGCACAATATTCTTGCTGTTACATTCACGAACAAGGCTGCAGGCGAGATGCGTTCGCGTGTAGAAACCTTGCTGAAAGATCAGAGACTACAGTCCGCTCCGTTGATCTCTACGTTTCATAGTTTGTGTGTTCGCATTCTGCGACAGGACATAGACAAGCTCGATGAAGGCTATAAGAAATCGTTTACGATCTATGACACCGACGACACAAACAAGGTCGTAAAGGCATGTATCAAGGAACTCGGCATTGATGAAAAACAACTTGCTCCGCGAATGGTGCGCAGTGTAATTAGTTCGGCAAAAAATCGCGGCGAAGACTATGAGATGTATGCTGCGCGAGTCGAGATGGCGGACGAGAAGAAAGCACAGATCGCAAAAGTCTTTCGAATGTACGACGAGCGTCTGCATACGGCGAACGCACTTGATTTTGATGATCTATTGATAAAGACCGTAAAGCTTTTGCGAAAATCACCGGAAACGCGTGAGAAATACAATGATCGCTACAAGTACATTCTCGTCGATGAATATCAGGACACAAACGCGCTGCAGTTTGCACTTATCAGCTTCCTGACCGAGAAGCAGCAGAATATTTGTGTTGTCGGCGACGACGCACAGAGCATTTACGGTTTTCGGCAGGCCGATATTCGAAATATTCTTGATTTTGAGCAGCATTTTCCGAATGCGAAGGTGATCTTGCTTGAACAGAATTATCGCTCGACGCAGACGATACTCGATGCGGCCGATGCGATCATTTCAAATAATGTAAATCAAAAAAAGAAGAAGCTTTGGACGGCGAACGCGGGCGGCGAGCGGTTATTTTACTATCAAGCTTACGACGGTGACGGCGAGGCACGGTTTGTCGCTCAGCGAATTGAAGAGCATCGGCGGCGAGATTCAAATGGCCGCATCGCAGTGCTCTATCGGACTAATGCCCAGTCGCGGCTCTTTGAAGAGTCACTGAGGCGTTTGCGGATAGAATACAACATCGTCGGCGGCTTCTCCTTTTACGAGCGTGCTGAGGTCAAGGACATCATTGCGTATCTCAAACTCGCGATGAATCCTTTTGACGATATTGCTTTACTGCGTGTGATAAATACACCGACGCGCGGCATCGGCAAGACGAGCCTTGATGAACTACAGCGCGTAGCAAAGGCAAATAGATCGTCGCTGTGGATGGCTGTTGCGTCTATAACTGATCCCGATTTTCCGGCTGACGTGAGCATTACGCCGCGTGCCCGGACGGCGTTCAATTCGTTTCGGAAAACCATCGAAAATTTGATCGCTAAAGTTTCCGATGTCACGGAATCCAGCAAGCCTGTTTCTGATGTAATTATTGCAGCTATTGAAGATACAGGCTACGCAAATACTCTGCGGATCGAGGCTAGTGATGAGGCGGAAGCGAGGCTTGAAAATCTTGAGGAACTCGTCAATGCCGCCGTAGATTACGACAAACAAGAAGAGAATGGACTGCGCGATTTTATAGATCACGCGGCACTTTCGTCGGATACGGATAAGTATGATGAGAAAGCAGGCGTCACTTTAATGACCGTTCACATGGCGAAAGGGTTAGAGTTTCCCGTCGTGTTTCTGGTCGGCCTTGAGGATGGCATTTTTCCTCATTCGCGCTCGTTAGGTGATCCGAAAGAGCTTGAAGAAGAGCGGCGATTGGCATATGTCGCAATTACGCGTGCTGAAAATATTCTTTATTTAACGCATTCGATGCGGCGGCGCTTTTATGGCGAAGAGATCGCCGCCGAACCGTCGCAATTCCTAAACGAGATGCCGCTTGAGTTGATCGACGACCTTTCGACGAGCGCATCATGGTTGTCGTACGCACGGAGTTCGACCGCTATGACGGCGAAGGCCACAATAAGTGCCTTGCGTGGCGAAAGCCCGCCGCCAAAACCGAAAAGTGCTTACACGGGTAAAACCTATAACAGCAGCGAGGCGATCGCGGAGTTTTTTAAGAAAAAAAGCGATACGAAATCAGACGTTAGCACTAATAGATCAAACGACGACGGCCCGAAGACCGCTGTTAAACCAGCCACCGGCTATGACAAACTACGAGCGATGGCGACGCCTCCGTCGCAAAGACAAGATCCATCTATGCTTGTTGCTGGTTCAAACGTTCGGCATGAAAAATACGGACGCGGTTTGGTCCTTCGACGGGAAGGCTCGGGTGATAATGTGAAACTCACTGTTAGCTTTCCCGGATTTGGGCAAAAGAAACTAATTGAGAAATTCGCTAACTTGCAAAAAGATTAGTCAGAGCTTTTCGCCACAAAAGGCACAAAAAACACAAAGAAACTAGATTAAATCTTCTTTGTGCCTTTTGTGGCGAAATTACTAGACGCTCATTATTTCTTGTTCTTTATTTTTTGCAAGCTCGTCGATCTTTGCAATGTAATTATTTGTGAGTTTCTGCACATCGTCGAGTCCGCCGCGTTCGTCATCCTCGGATATGGTCTTATCCTTGAACATCTTTTTTAACTGGTCGTTAGAACTGTGCCTGACATTGCGGACAGCGATGCGATGTTCCTCGGCAATTTCGTGGACCTGTTTTGCAAACTGTTTTCGCCGTTCTTCAGTAAGAGCAGGCACAGTCAGTCGAATGATCTTGCCGTCATTTGACGGGTTCATGCCGAGATTTGCGGCCACTATAGCCTTCTCGACGGCTGCCATGGCGGTCGCGTCCCAAGGCTGAATAGTGATCGTCTGTGCCTCAGGCACAGCGACGGACGCCATCTGATTTAGCGGCGTCGGTGTGCCGTAATAATCTACATGAATTGCATCGAGCAGGCCGACGGTCGCACGTCCCGTTCTTACATTCGAAAGCTTACGCTTAAAATCCTCAACGACCTGATCCATTTTTGGCCCGGTTTCTTTTACTACGTCCTGTACGCTCATACTATTTTGTAACAAGTGTGCCTATCGATAAATCGCCGCACACTGCCTTTATGATATTTTCGCTTTTCTGCATGTTAAAGACCATGATCGGCAGGCCGTTGTCCATGCAAAGCGATATTGCCGACGCGTCCATTACCTTTAGCTGTTTTTCGAGAACTTCCTGATAAGTGATCTTGTCGAATTTTGTCGCATCAGGTACTTTGACCGGATCGGCCGAATAAATGCCGTCAACTTTGGTGCCTTTCAGGATAACTTCGGCCTCGATCTCAAGTGCCCTCAATGCCGCTGCTGAGTCAGTCGTGAAATATGGATTTCCCGTTCCGGCAGCAAATATCACAACACGTTTTTTCTCTAGATGCCTGACGGCTCGCCGCCTGATAAAGGGCTCGGCCAGCTGCGGGATATCTATTGCCGACATCACCCGCGTGTAAACGCCCAGTTGCTCAAGTGCATCCTGCAAAACGACCGCATTCATGACCGTGGCGAGCATTCCGATATAGTCGGCCGCCGCGCGGTCCATGTTGCCCGCCGATTCCGAAACCCCGCGAAAGATATTGCCGCCGCCGATCACGACAGCGACCTCAACTCCGAGATCGTGAACCGTCTTGATCTCTTTCGCAACCGCAACCGCCACCTTGGTATCAATGCCGTAACTCTGCGAACCCACAAGGGCCTCGCCTGAAAGTTTGAGGAGTACGCGATTGAATACAGGGGTCATAAGAAAGTTGGCAGTAGGCAGTTGGCGGTAGGCAGTCAGCAAGATGCTGCCAACTGCCTTCAGCCAACTGCCTACTGTCTATGCAATCATAGATGCCACTTCAGCGGCAAAATCATCCGTCTTTTTCTCGATGCCTTCGCCCATTTTGAATCGGGAGAATCGACGGATCGTAATGTTCTCTTTGATCGAGGCGATCTTTTCGGCGACAAGCTCGCCGACCGTTTTCGAAGGGTCTTTGACAAAAGGCTGATCAACCAGCACGTTGTCCTCGTAAAACTTGTTCAAACGGCCCTCGATTATCTTGTCGAGAATGTCAGCTGGCTTACCCGAATTTTTTGGGTCGGCCATCAACATTTCACGCACAATCTCACGTTCCTTATCAAGTGCTTCTGCCGGAACTTCGTCACGATTTGTCCAACGCGGATCGGTCGCGGCGATATGCATTGCAACGTCTTTGACGAGCTGCTGAAACTCTTCGCCGCGTGAGACAAAATCGCTCTCGCAATTGATCTCGACCAGAACGCCGACCTTGCCGCCCATGTGAATGTACGAACCGACTGCTCCCTCGGCCGTCACGCGTCCTGCTTTTTTGCCGGCCTGCGCCATTCCTTTTTTGCGAAGGAGGTCCATTGCCTCATTCTCGTCACCGTTGGCCTCGACGAGAGCGTTCTTGCAATCGATCATTCCTGCACCCGATTTTTCACGCAGTGATTTCACTGCACCTGCTGTAACTTCTGCCATAACTTAACTCCAATAATAATCTTGATAATCTTTGTTTGTAAAAAAGCGTAGCCCGTCGCCGAGGATACGGAAAAGAGCTACGCTTTCAAGAATAAAATGTACTAGCTTGCTTTCGCTTCGCTGCTTTCTTCCGTTGATTCTTCTGTTGCTGCCGGCGAGGTTTCAGCCGATTCAGTTTCGGCCACCTCAGCCTGAGGAGCCTCTTCTGTTGTTTCGGCTACGATCTCATCGTCTTCCTCAGTTTCTTCTTCGATATCTACATCTTCATCATCGTCTTCACCGCGAAATTCCTTCGGAATTGCAGTCAATGAACCGATTCCCGGTAATTCGACACCGTCAGTTTCCTCTGATTCGGTTTCAACATCTGCTGTGCGGCCTTCCGTTCCGAGCTGTTTGCCTTCAATGATCGCGTCGGCGATGCGGGAAGCGAAAAGGCGAATGGCACGCAGAGCGTCGTCATTGCCGGGAATGACGCAATCGATGCCTTCAGGCGAGCAATTGGTATCGACCACTGCCACGATCGGAATGTTAAGCCGATTGGCTTCCTTGATCGCGATGTCTTCTTTGCGAACGTCGATCACGAAAAGCATGTCCGGTATTCCATTCATGTTTTTAATGCCGGCAAGGTTTTTCATCAAACTTTCGTGCTCACGGTCGAGTTTGAGACGCTCCTTTTTAGTGAGCATCTCAAAACGGCCGTCCTCACGCATCGTTTCGATGTCCTTGAGCTTTTGGATCGATTTTTTTACGGTTTCGTAATTTGTCAAAAGGCCGCCGAGCCAGCGGTTATTGATGTAAAACTGCCCGCAGCGTTCGGCTTCCTCTTTGATAGCGTCCTGAGCCTGGCGCTTGGTGCCGACGAAGAGAACCTTCTGATTTGGACGCTCGGTGAGCGATTCGGTGACGTAATTGAGTGCGTCGCGGAAGAGTTTCTGCGTTTTTTGCAGGTCAATAATATAAATGCCGTTGCGCTCGCCGAAGATGTATTCCTTCATCTTCGGATTCCAACGGCGAACCTGGTGGCCAAAGTGAACCCCTGCTTCGAGGAGCTCTTTCATCGTAACTGTTGCCAAAACTTTATATCTCCTTGGTTTATGTACTCAACAAGGCAACTGGGTAACCAACACGGCCTTGTTAATGGTTTTAATAGGACATATAAGTCGTATTTGACCTATATGTCCTATTGTTGAATAAAAATTATCTCTTCGAGAACTGGAATCTCGCACGAGCTCCTTTTTGCCCGTATTTCTTACGTTCTTTCTGACGCGGATCGCGAGTGATCAGCCCGGCTTTTTTCAAAGTCGGACGCAGATCAGCGTTAAATTCCATCAATGCACGCGTGATGCCGTGACGTACCGCACCTGCCTGACCGGCCGTGCCGCCGCCGTCGACGTTGACAAGAATGTCGAATTTTTCGACCGTTTCCGTCAAACGGAGCGGCTGACGAATGATCATCTGCAGAGCTTCGTTAGGGAAGTAGGTATTGAAATCACGCTTATTGACAATGATATTGCCGCTGCCCGGACGAAGGTAAACGCGTGCTGTCGAAGTTTTTCTGCGGCCCGTGCCGTAATACTGAATGTCTGCCATATCTTTTTACAATTCCCTCGCTTCTGGTTTCTGGGCGATATGACGATGCTCGCCATCGGCGTAAACCTTTAATTTCTTTCCCATTGCCTTGCCGAGCTTTGTTTTCGGCAGCATGCCGCGAACGGCTAGTTCGATGACCTTTTCAGGCTTTTTCTCGAACATTTCCTTAACGGTCGTCTCACGCAAACCGCCTGGATAAAGCGTGTGGCGGTAATAGATCTTCTGATCGTCCTTAGAGCCCGTAAATACTGCGTGACGGGCGTTTATGACGACGCAATGGTCGCCCATATCCAAGAAAGGCGTCCACGCCGGATTGTTCTTGCCCGACAAAATACGGGCGACCTCGGTTGCCAAACGGCCTACCGTTTTGCCCTTGGCGTCAACGACGAGCCATTTACGACTTTCTGCTAAACCCTTTCCACTTGGAAAATAAGTACTCATATTCACCCACACACTGATAGAAATATCCGCAAAATCGCGAACTCACAGGATATCTAAACTGCCTGTCCACGTCAAGCCCAGACAAGGTGTTTACTCAGTTAGTTTGATTTAAAGCGGTTGTTTAAAACATGCAAGCATTTAAAGCACTTGCATGTTTAAAGCGAATTTAAAGCATGCATTTAAAGCACTTGCTTTAGGCGAGACGCTGCGGTGGTGATGCCGATGATGGTTTTGGCGTCTTCGATCTGGCCGTTGCGGATCATTTCGAGGGCTTGCGGGAATGTGAGGCGTTCGATCTCGATCAGTTCGTCGATCTCAAGGTTTTGCGCGGTTTTGGTCAGGCCGGTGGCTAGATAGACGAACATTTTCTCGGTCAGGAAGCCGGGTGAGACGTAAAATTCGGTGATGAGTTCGATATTTTGAGCTGTGACGCCGACCTCTTCTTCGAGTTCACGGATAGCGCAGGTTTTTGGGTCTACGCCTTATTCGAGTGAGCCTGCCGGTATCTCAAGCATATATTTACCAGCCGCGTGACGGTATTGGCGGACGAGAGCTACCGTTCCATCGTCAAAAACCGGCACGATCACCGCACTGCCGCGATGAACGACGACCTCGCGTTTGTATTCGACGTCGCCTTCACGAATCGTGTCGATGCGAATGTCGAAGATCCTGCCTTTGTAAACTGATTCGGTGGCACTTGTTTCCGGCATTATTCTGTTCTTTGAGCGACGTAATCGACTAGCTCGCTCAGATGATCTCTCGCCTCGCAAGGGGCAAAGCTGTCGAATAAAACAGCTTTTGCGCGGGCGGCCTGAGCGGACAGATTTTCTTCGGGCGAGTCGGTGATGTTGGTGCTGAACGCCATGCCGTTCGGAGCTGTGTCTTGGGAAAGGTCGATGATGTCGTCGCTGATCTGATAAGCCTGGCCGAGGGATTCGGCGAAGCGGGAAAGGCTTTCAAGCTGCTCGCCGTTAGCGCCGGAAAGAACCGCTCCGAGCCGCAAAGCAAGGCGGATGAGCGATGAGGTTTTGAGATTAAGCACGCCGCCTGCGATGTTTGCGGAACAAACTTTACACGCGGCAACCTCGCGGAGTTTTAGATCGACCGACTGGCCGCCGATCATTCCGCCCGGGCCGACGCAGTCCACGATCTCCATCACCGCGTCTGCCGAACGCCGTCTAACGCCGCCGGCATCGAGAATTGCCAATTTATAAGCCTGATTCAAAAAACCGATCGCGACAAGTGTCGAAAGCCCGTTGCCAAATTTTTTATGCAGAGATAATTTCCTGCGGCGCTCGGCCGAGTCGTCCATCGAAGGCAGATCGTCAAAAATAAGCGAACTGGTGTGGATAAATTCAACGGCCGATGCGGCGTTCAATACTTTTTCTGCCTTGCCGCCAAAAAGCTCGGCACCCAATAATGTCAAAACCGGACGCAGGCGCTTACCGCCGGGAAAGGCCGCATACTGCACGGCCTCGTTGAACTGCGTCTCGATCATCATCGGCGCAAGCGGCAGATTTTCTTTTAAGGTGGAATCGATAACGGGTTTATGTTTCTCAACAAACCGCCATAGGCCGGGTTCAGATTTTGTTTGGAGAGCGATCATTGTCTCTCCTTATTTTCAAGCATCAAGTTGCTCTCAGATAGTTTTAAACGAATGTATTCGCTTAACAAGGGGTATTTGGATTCAGCATTACGCCGTTCTTTAAATCCAAACAAACCCAAAGAGCGAATTACCTGAACTAAAGTCAACCCGCTCTAATCGTGTTGCCAGAAGAAAGTTCATAATGAATTATACATGATAATGGACCACTCACACGGAGATGCGGCATTTCTGTCACATGGGCTGCAAAAATGTAAAGCGATAACTCGTAAATACGGCACAAGTTTTTTCTTTGCGACGCAGTTTTTCCCTGCCGAGACGCGTAACTGTATCTATGCGATCTATGCATTTGCCCGCATTCCCGATGAGATCGTCGATGACCACAACAAAAAGGGCAAGGCCGAATCGCTTGCCGAATTGAATGAATGGCGTGAGAAATGGCTCGAGGCGATGCAAACGGGTCGCAGCGATGACGCTGTGATGAACGCCATTGTCCACACCTTTCACAAATATAAGATTCCGGTCGAGGAAGGCGAGGCTTTTCTCCGGTCGATGTTTATGGACGAGGAAAAGGCGAGCTATGCAAACTACACTGAGCTTGAAGAATATATGTATGGCTCGGCCGGCGTGATCGGGCTGATGGTGACGCGCGTTGTCGGATTTTCATCAGAAGCGGCCTTTCCACATGCTTTGAAACTTGGCTACGCATTTCAATTGACCAATTTTTTGCGCGATATAAAGGAAGATTATTTTGAGCTTGGCCGCGTCTATATGCCGCAGGACGAATTGGCGAAGTTTGGCCTGAGCAGCGAAGATATTGCATCGCAAGCATATGATGAAAGCTTCACCGATTTCATGAAATGGCAGATCGAGCGCAATCGCGAGGTTTATAAGCAAGCCTTACCCGGAATTCCAATGCTCGCATGGCGTGGACGGCTGGCCGTTCGCGTTTCGTACGTCTTGTATAAGGCCATTTTAGGCGAGATCGAACGGGCAAACTACAATGTCTATTTAGGGCGCGTAAGGACAAGTTTCGTGCAGAAAGTTTGGCTGTCAATCAAAGCCTTGGCCGGCATCTATGAATAAGAAAGTGGTAATTATCGGTGCAGGCATAGGTGGCCTCGGGGCGGCGGGGCTTTTTGCTAAGAAGGGCAATGACGTTACGGTTTTAGAGAAAAACGCGAACCTCGGCGGACGGGCGAATATTTTTGAGCATGACGGATTCAAATTTGACATGGGGCCGTCGTGGTATCTAGCACCGGATATTTTTGAACATTATTTTAACCTCGTCGGCGAAAAGATCGAAGATCATCTCGATCTAAAAAAACTCTCGCCATCCTACCGCATCTTTTTTCGCAACAACGGCGAGCCGCTCGACATAAACTCCAACATCGAGATCGACACCGCCACATTTGAGGCCATTGAAATCGGAGCCGGCGACAAACTGCGTGCCTATTTAAGGCAATCCAAATATCAATATGATGTGGCGACGCAGCACTTCATGTTTAAGAATTACGACACTATATTCGATTTCTTTAACAAACGTGTCATGACCGAAGGGCAAAAGCTGTCGGTATTTTCGACGATGCATAAATTTGTTTCGAAATTTTTTAAATCGAAAAAACTGCAGCAAGTGATGGAATACACGATGGTCTTTCTCGGCACATCGCCCTACGAAGCTCCAGCACTTTACAACCTAATGTCGCACATGGATTTTAATCAGGGCGTATTTTATCCGCAGGGCGGTTTTTACGAATTGATAAAGGCGCTTGCGAATATTGCGGAGAAGAACGGCGCGGTTTTACGCACGGATTCGCCGGTTGAGAAGATCATTGTCCGCGACGGAAAAGCCGTCGGTGTCAGGCTCGAAGGCGGTGAGGTGATCGAAGCCGACATCGTTATCTCAAACGCCGATATGTGGTTTACCGAAACAAAGCTGCTCGATCTGCCGGATCAGACGCACAAAGAAAAATACTGGCAAAAGCGCACGATGGCTCCATCGGCATTTATTATGTATCTCGGCGTTTCGGAAAAACTGCCGAGCCTTGTCCACCACAATCTGCTCTTTAGCGAAGACTGGCGTAAGAATTTTGACGAGATCTACAAAGACCCGTGCCTGCCGGACGAGCCGTCATTATATGTATGCGCTCCGAGCGTGACGGATCCGTCGGTTGCTCCTGAGGGAAAAGAGAACCTGTTTGTGCTCGTCCCAATTGCCTCGGACCTTGCAGTCACTGATGAGCAAAAAGAGGTTTACGCCGACAGGGTTTTGGCATTGATGGAGCAGGAAATGAACCTGCCGAACTTGCGGGAAAAGATCGAATACAAACGCATCTACACCGTCGAAAACTTTGCCGCTGATTACAACGCTTTCAAAGGCTCGGCTCTTGGATTAGCCCACACGCTGCGGCAGACGGCGATATTCCGGCCAAAGAACAAATCAAAAAAGGTCGATAATCTCTTTTACGTCGGAGCGGGAACCAATCCGG
>JANMDA010000228.1:0-6347 GCA_031376085.1 Chloracidobacterium sp. | reverse complement strand
GTTAAAAATCTCCCGCAAAGACGCAAAGATAAAGATCATCTCTGGGACGCAGGTTCCTACGGGCAGAAACGCGAGTGTAAACGAGCGTGCCTTCGAATATATCAGGGACGCCACACGCAGGCACGCCTGCATGCGTTGCCGGCAAATTCTCTGGGACGCACCTTTGAACACGCCTTACACTTGCTTTGTGCCCTTCGTGCCTTTGTGGTGAAAATTCTTGGGACGCGCAATCTTGTTTCCTGTTTAATTTTGTCCGATACTCTTAGCATGCAATTTTAAATAAACTGAGGGTCGCAATGGAAAGAAAAGACATGCTTGACGAGGAAATATACGACATGGAGCGGGAGTCGGAATTAAAATCTCAGGGACGCGCTCAGCTTTCCAGACGCGAGTATTTTAAGCTCTTGTCCACCAGTGCTGCTGCATTAGCATTTTCCGGTTTACTGCCGAACAAAGCCTCGGCCCAGACCGATCAGGCGATACTGAAAAACGCTCCTGCAGAATATTTCATCCGAAACGGCAGTAACCTCGAAATGCGTTGGGACGCAATGTATAACCGGGGCTACATCGTACCGACCGAATTATTCTTTGTACGAAACAACAGCCCGACCGTTCCGCGTATCGATCCTGCCAAATGGCGTCTGCAGATCGAAGGTTCGGGCGTTACGCGTCCGCGTGTCTTTGCGTATGACGAGCTGTTATCCATGCCGTCGATCTCGGTGACTCGTGCGATCGAATGCGCCGGCAACGGACGGAATATGTTTCAGACGTCCCACGGGAAAAAGATCGAGGGAACTCCATGGGATCTCGGCGGCATTGGAGTCGCGGAATGGACAGGCGTTCCACTTCGCGAGGTGCTCGACCGCTGCGGTGTAAAGCGTTCAGCCAGGGACGCAATGCCGGAAGGGTTGGACGCAAAAAAAGTCAGCCGTCCAATGTCGCTAGAAAAAGCGATGGCCGAAGATACGCTTCTGGTATATGCAATGAACGGCCAGCCGCTTTTGCCCGACCACGGTTTCCCAATTCGAATGCTCGTGCCCGGCTGGGTCGGCATTGCGCATGTAAAGTGGTTGGGACGCATCGAAGTTTCCGAGCAGTCACTTTATTCCGAATACAATACAAAAAAATACGTCCTGATCGGTAAGGACTACAAACCCGAGCCGCCCGCTCTCGGCCCGATGCTCACCAATCAGCAGGTCAAGTCTGCATTCGAACTGGCGTGGAACGGCGAGATCACTGCGGGCAAACGACTTCTTCGAGGTCGTTCATGGTCAGGCGAGGGACGCATCAAAAGAGTTGACGTAAGCACCGACGGCGGCCGCACCTGGCGCTCTGCCCGGCTTCGCGAACCGAATATCGACATGGCATGGGTTCGCTGGGACATTGATTGGGACGCCCGCCCGGGAAAATACAAACTACAGGCGAGGGCAACCGACAGCAAGGGACGCACACAGCCATTACAAATCCCCTTCAACGAAGAAGGCTACGCACACTGGGCCGTCGTTACTCACAACATAATGGTCAGGTAATCTAATAACACTTTTAACGCGGATCGGGCAGATCTGGCGGATAAAACGGATTTTCTGATCCGTCTAAATCTGCCTGATCCGCTCAATCCGCGTTAAAAAAAAACTCAAGGATTCGGATTTCGCCACTTTGCGGTATGAAAAACTAATTTCCTGCCGTCCGCTCGCGCCAGCTTTGTGTTGGGCCGCCGGCATCGACGCGTTTCATTGTGATTGCTCCGGGCGAAGGGCAAACAAGGTAACAGAGGTTGCAGCCGACGCATTCTTTCTCGATAACAAGCGGATATTTTTTGCCGTCAACTTCCTCGAATGTAAAGCTCTGGTGGGCGCCGTCTTCGCAGGCTACGTAGCAAAGGTTACATCGGATACAGTTTTCCTTATTGACGTATGCCTTTACGTCATAATTCAGGTCGAGATTACCCCAGTCTGTCATGCGACTAACGCTCTTGCCGACAATATCATTGACTGACGCAAAGCCTTTTTCGTCCAAGTAATTGTTCAGCCCGTCGATCATGTCCTCGACAATGCGATAGCCGTAATGCATCACCGCCGTGCAGACCTGAACATTGCCGGATCCGAGCAGCAGAAATTCGACCGCATCGCTCCATGTGTTGATGCCGCCAATGCCGCTGATCGGAATATTGAATTCCGCATCGCGGGCAAGTTCCGAGACCATGTTGAGAGCGATCGGCTTAACAGCCGTGCCGCAATAACCTCCGTGAGCTGCCATTCCGTTGACATTCGGATAGGGAATCATCGTGTCGATGTCAACGCCGATGACCGAATTGATCGTGTTGATCAGCGAAACGGCGTCAGCACCGCCGCGTTGAGCGGCGTGTCCCGGCGGCACGATGTGCGTAACATTTGGCGTGAGTTTGACGATCACCGGAATGTTAGAAACTTCCTTTACCCATTCCGTGACCATGCAAGTGTATTCCGGCACCTGTCCCATCGCCGCGCCCATTCCGCGTTCGCTCATACCGTGCGGGCAGCCGAAATTCAGCTCAAAACCGTCGCAGCCCGTGTCCTGAGTTTTCTTTGTTATTTCCTGCCACGCCTCTTTTTTCGATTCGACCATCAATGAAGCGATCACGGCGTGATTCGGATATTTCTTTTTACACGCGGCGATCTCCTTGAGATTGACCTCAAGCGAACGGTCAGTGATCAGCTCGATATTGTTGAGTCCAATAAGACGATTAGTACCGGAATCAAGCCCCGCCAGCCGCGAAGAAACATTAGTGATAGGCTCACCAAGCGTTTTCCAAACCGCCCCGCCCCAGCCTGCGTCAAAAGCACGCTCGACCATCGAACCCATATTTGTCGGCGGTGCACTCGCGAGCCAAAACGGATTGGGTGACTTTATTCCTGCGAAATTTATTGAAAGATTAGCCATATGAATTACAACCCCTTTACCTTCACGACCTGACCCCTTCGGATCCAAAACGCAATGTCCTTAACGATGAAAGCTCCAAAAGCGTTCTTAGCTCTAAGCCTGACAGTGGTATGCCAATACGGTTCCTTACCCTCATATACCTTGGCTACTTTGGTCCAGTCGAGATACTCAGAACTACTATAGTCGTTCAAAACTTCCTTTAGATATTTTTCCGCTGGACGAACGCTGCCATCCCATGCGCTGTTTTCTGGCTTTTCGCCTAAGACAACAATCTCTGCTCCAATAACTGACGATTTATCGATTAGTTTCTTCAGAAGGGCTTGAGAGTCTTTATACTCTTTTGCTTCTTTTGGAATTTCCCTAAGCGGCGCCATGACAGCGTCAAAATCCTTAAGATCAGCCGTTGTATGCTCTTCTTTTCCCATTGCGAATAAGGGTTGGGCTCGCGATTTTAATTGCTCGAACGTGGGTGGTGGCGTCGGTGCCGTTGGGGTCATTGAAGCGTTGGCCGAGGTAGTTGGTGCAGTCGATGTCGACGAAGTATCCTTTTTGATCACATCACCGATTTTCCCGATGACTCCACACAGCACACAAAGACCCACAACGCCTAGTAAAACCCATAAACCAACGGAAGAATTGCGTTTTTTCGGGGGAGGCATCGGCACTTGACCAAAGGCGAGACCGCAATTCGGACAGAATCGACTGCCAGCTCCAACTCCGGCTTTACAGTTTGGACATTGAAAAAATTGTGTTGCCATCACCTGTTTCTGGTCGAAAAATCTTAATGCGGTAACGTATCTACCGGCGCTTTTGGCGGGTCGCGAAGGACGGCTCCTGCAAACTCGACTTTTTCACCCGACAGCGACTCATGAATACTCATTGCCGCCAGCTTGCCCATTTGTGAAGCGTCAACTGCTTCTTTGCCGCCGTTAGCACAATCGCCGCCTGAGAATATTTTCGGATTCGAAGTTTGCATCTGGGCATTAATAATAACGCGGCCTTTTTCGTCCACATCGACATTGGCGACGGTTTCAAAAAATCCTCGCATCTTCTGCTGGCCGACGGCTTTGATCACCATGTCGCATTTGATCTCAAAAAGTTCGAGCGAGCCGTCGGTTTTCTCACACCTAAGGCCAGTTACTCGCTTGCTGTCTTCGTCGGACAGAATGCCGACGGGAGCAGATTGCCAGACGAATTCAACACCGTCTTTACGAGCAAGTTCCATCTCGTAATCATATGCGGAAGCAACTTTCTCGGTACGGCGATAGACCATGATCACTTTTTCGGCGCCAAGGCGTTTAGCCTGTGTGACCGCGTCGATGGCGGTGTTTCCGGCGCCGATGACAACGACATTTTTGCCAAGCGGCACAGATTTCCAATCGCGAGTCTTTATGTATTGAATAAATTCGAGTGCGTCATAAACGCCTTCCAACTCTTCGCCCGGAATGTTGAGTTTATTTGTGTCGCCGAGGCCGGTAGCGAGAAAAATTGCATCATGCTTTGAATGCAATTCATCCATAGCGGTTATTTCAGTATTGAGGGCAAACTTAACGCCCATCTTCTCGACATGTTCGACCTCACTCAGCGAAACGGATTGTGGCATCTTGTATTCCGCCATGCCGTAGGTGTCGAGACCGCCCGCCTTTTCATTTTTTTCGTAGACTGTCACGTCATAGCCGAGACGCGCAAGATACGCGGCACAAGAGATACCCGCAGGGCCCGAGCCCACGATGCCAACGGATTTTCCCTTGAACTCGCCCTTCTTGTAGATCTGACGGCCACTCGACATTGCATGGTCGGTCGCGTATCGCTGCAATCGTCCTATCTCTATCGGCTTATCAAGCAAAGTTTTTTCGACACATGCACCTTCGCAGAGGACCTCCACCGGACAGACGCGGGCACAGCTGGCACCGATCGGATTTGCGTCAAAGATCACTCGTGCCGAACCATGCAAATTGCCGCTCGCGATCTTCTTAATAAACGAAGGCACATCAATATGCGTCGGACAAGCCCGCGTACAAGGAGCGTCGTAGCAATACAGACAGCGGTTCGCTTCCGCCAACGCTTCGGCCTGCGTCATTGCCGGATTGATCTCTGAAAAGTTCTGCTCGATCTGTTTTATATCGAGCGGTGAGCAATAGTCATTTGCCATAAGAGTTATTCACCACAGAGGCACAGAGGACACGGAGGTAAGATATTTTTTCAAAAAACTCTGTGTTCTCTGTGCCTCTGTGGTGCAATCTTCATTAGTCAGCCACGATTGGCCCGTAGGCATCAGGCCTTCGATCTCTAAAGAATTGCCATGTATTTCGCACTTCGCGTATCTTGTCCATGTCTAGGTCTGCGACGACTAGTTCGTCTTTGTCTCGTGAGCCCTCGGCAATTATCTGGCCGCGCGGGTCGCAGAAATAGCTCTGGCCGTAAAATTCGCCGATGTTCCACGGAGCCTCAGTGCCGACGCGGTTGATGGCTCCGACAAAATAACCGTTCGCGACTGCGTGTGCCGGCTGTTCGAGTTTCCAAAGATATTCCGAAAGCCCGGCGACCGTTGCCGAAGGGTTAAATATTATCTCGGCACCGTTCAGCCCCAGACATCTAGCGCCCTCGGGAAAATGCCGGTCGTAGCAGATGTAAACACCGATGCGTCCGACAGCCGTGTCGAAACAAGGATAGCCGAGATTGCCCGGACGAAAATAGAATTTCTCCCAAAATCCAGGGTTGACGTGCGGAATGTGCGTCTTGCGGTAGGTACCTAGAAATTTACCGTCAGCATCGATCACAGCGGCAGAATTATAATAAACGCCTGACTGTTCTTCCTCATAAATAGGAACGACCAAAACCATGCCGTGCTGTTTGGCGACTTCCTGCATTAGTTTGACAGTCGGGCCGTCAGGTATTTTTTCAACAGCGTCATACCAACGCGTCTGCTGTTCCGCGCAAAAATACGGCGTCGTGAAAATCTCCTGAAAGCACAGCACCTGAACACCTTGCTTTGCCGCTTCCTCGACGAATTTCATCTGATGATCGATATTCGCCTTTTTTATCTGGTCGATCGAAGCATCAGCCCCACCCATGTTGTGCGCCTGTATCAGGCCGCCTTTTACTATTCTTGCCATAGATTTAAGACATCCAGTTGACGCCCGCTTCCGGGTTCCATTTGGTTGTAGTTTTCTTTAACTTTGTCCAAAACTCTATTGAACTCGGGCCCGTAATATCGTTCGCACCGAACCGCGATTCGTTCCAGCCGCCGAACGAGAATGGCTCACGCGGCACCGGAACGCCGATGTTGACACCGATCATTCCGGCACTGGCGTGCTCCATAACATATCTCGCTAGACCGCCGCTTTGCGTAAAGACCGCCGCAGCATTGCCATAAGGATTTTCGTTCTCGATCTTGATCGCCTCATCGAGCGTATCGGTCCGCATGA
>JANMDA010000223.1:0-5144 GCA_031376085.1 Chloracidobacterium sp. | reverse complement strand
AACAAAAAAATCTTTTTCATTGATCAAAACTCCTTAAAAATAAAATTTCAAATTCCAAAACTGTATTCAATTATCTTCACAATATCCGTAGGCTTACCCGCTAATTCCGCAGGAAGGAACTTGATCTGTGCCGCTGCCTTTAGCGCGGCTGTCGTTTCTGCATTCTTCCCGCCAGCTATTACCACTATCGGCCCAACACAGCCATTTGCTTGAAACAAGACGCGGAGACTTACGGTTTTGTGAGTTGGCATTTCATTTAGCCCAGCTTTTGGTCGGCGAAGAATTATTAATGGTCGGGAATATCTTAAGGCAGAGGCAGAGTTATTGGCAGAAACAGGTGTCTTGTCGTCCCGATTGGTATCAAATCCATATTTGATGTCCGCTTCGCACTTACTTTCCAAGGCAACCTTAACAATCGAGCTTGACCGAAGCTTCTCAATAACTTCAAACGGAGAAGATGGGTAAGAATTCGCACTGTCTGTGGCAAAAATGGACTTTCCGCCAAGCATTAACGAATTAGTGAATCGAACAAGTGAAGAGTTATCTTTGGTGTCAGAGGAAGTTGAAACATAATAATAATTCTTTGATGATGCAATGTATAAATGTATCGCATACCCTTTACCGACATCGTAAATAGCTTTCTTTACAAAAAATTCACCGACATTACTAACTTCTGCGTGAGAATCCGGGAAATCAAGCTTTTTCACATAATCTTTTGGGTTTTCAACTTTCTTTTTTGAGATTTGAAACGAAACTCCCTCCAGCGAAGCATACAGGGAAACTTCACCATCTTCATTGACTACAATAAAGTCACTAGGCATAAATGCCGTTAAATCTTTGTTTGTCGTCGAAAGTCTTGTCCATCCGGAAGGAGTTTGTGAAAATACTATGCCCGCAAGCAAGCAAATGAAGAAAAAAAGATTAATTACCTTTACCGATAAATAAAATTTTCTATTTTTCACTTTCATATACCATTTTTCCATCTATTACCGTTGTTAAAACCTTCACGTCTTTAATCTTAACCGGATCTATAGTAAAAATATCATCCGAAATAATCACGAGATCGGCAAGTTTGCCTAACTCGAGCGTGCCTTTTACGTCTTCTTGAAATTCAGCGTATGCTGAGCCGTAAGTGAAGGCCCGGACGGCTTCGTCAACGGTAATTTTCTGTTCGGGAATCCAGCCGTTCGGATTTTTGCCGTCGAGTGTCTGGCGAGTAACGGCAGCATAAATACCAAACAGCGGATACATCGGAGCAACCGGCGAATCAGAACCGAATGCAAGCGTTGCTCCTGTATCGAGCAGCGTGCGAAACGCATAAGTTCCCTTCAGACGTTTTTCGTCAATCCGTTTCCAAGCCCAGCGTCCGTCGTCGACCAAATGGATCGGCTGCATCGACGCTATTACTTTTAACTTACCGAAACGCGGAATGTCCTGCGGCCGCAGATGCTGCGAGTGTTCGATGCGAAAGCGACGGTCGCGCATGCCGTTTACTTTTTCTACATTCTCGTAATAATCGAGCACCGTTGCGTTCGCACGATCCCCGATCGCATGAATGTTGACTTGCAAACTTGCTTTGTCGGCGGCTTCGATATTCTTTGTCATCGATCCGTCTGAAATCGGCGCTCTCGGTATCCCCGATGTGTTCGGAGCATCAAGGTAAGGCTCAAAGAACCATGCTGTCGTTGAACCAAGACTGCCGTCAGCGAAACCTTTCAGGCAGCCGATACGAAGCATCGCGTCGCCGAACGCATAATGAATGCCAGCATTCTGCCACCGTTTGTAGTCGTCAAGAGGTGTGCAGCCATAAATGCGCGTCTTCAGTTTTCCTTGCCGCAGTAACTCCTGATAGACGCCTATGTCGGTGCCGCTCGTCATGTCCTGCACACTCGTGACTCCAAACGAAGCCGCATTTTCCGTCGCCGCTTGCGCCGCTTCCAGTTTTTGCTCGAATGACGGATCAGGAATGACGTTTTCGATCAGCAACATCGCAGCGTCTTTAAAAACACCAGTTGGATTGCCACCTACATCTCGGACGATAAGCCCGCCCGCAACTTCCGGCGTATTTTTATCAACACCTGCGCGTTTCATCGCCAAGGTATTCGCCAAAGCCATGTGGCCGTCGAGACGATTGACCCAAACAGGGTTATTCGGCGTCACTGTATCAATCATTGCGGCGGTCGGCAGATTATTTGGTGTCCAATTTTCGTGGTCCCACTGTCCACCTTGTATCCAACGGCCTTTGGGTAGCTTCGCGGCAAAAGTTTTTATCCTTTCAACAAATTCCGCCGGCGTTTTTGCACTTCGCAGATCAACTGACGAAAGTTGCTCGCCGGTTCCCATAAAATGTACATGAGCGTCGTTGAAGCCAGGCAACACGAGCTTGCCTTTAGCATCTATAACGCGGGTTTTCGCACCGATCAGCGACTTAGTATCACCATCCGAACCAAGCGCTACGATCTTGCCGTTTAGCACTGCTATCGAGCGTGCAACCGTTCGTTTCGCATCCATCGTGCGGATATTGCCGTTAACAACAACCAGATCTGCCGCAACAGTTTGGGCAAGGTCTTTCACGGGCATCGAGAAAACTAAAAGTGTTATGAGAATCGAGGCGGCCAACCATTTCATAGTTTTATAAGTCTGAATAAAGTAATCTATCGTTCTGCAATCAATATGAAGTTTTATAAGTATGCATTCATTTTAGTATGCCTTGCCGCTTTATCCACAAGCGGCTTTGCTCAATCACCTTCAAAGATTTTGAAACAAGCCGAAAAAGCTCTCGGCAGCAAAGCATTGCAATCGGTAAAATCGATGACAAAGATTGGAACGATCAAGCGTCTTGACAATGGTGCGACAGGTAAATACGTCTGTCAGACATCGCTCCCAAATCTGTTAAACGTCAACTACGATATTGGCGGCTTCGAGGTTGAGACAGGCTACAACGGACGTTCGTCGTGGTCGCGAAATTCCCGCGACGGACTGCAAACGCTGACCGGCAAAGCGACTCTTGATCTTCAGGCAAAAGCGTTGTTTCGAAACAACCTCTGGCTAAATTACAAAAACGAAAAATCAAAGATCACCTCTGGCGGTCAACTTATCATTGACGGCAAAAACGCAAGCGTTGTAATCATCACAACCCAGAAAGGTGTCGTTATAAAACTTTACTTCGATGCCGTAACAAGCCTGCTTTTGCGTGACGAAATTCCCAATGGCGACTCAGTCGAAGTATCCGATTACAGCGATTACCGCGATGTGAACGGTACAAAGCAGCCGTTTATAACGCGGTTGACAATTGGCGATCAGGTCTACGAGATCAAACTCGACGAAATAAAGTTCAACGAGACAATCGCTCGTTCTGAGTTCGATTTCCCTGTCATGTCGAGTGAGCCCTTGCCTGACATTCCGGCTCTGCTGCAAGAGGTGCAGGCGAACGAGGACAATGTTGAAAAGATTCTGGACAGCTACTCGTTCACTCAAAAGACCATCATGCGCGAGCTTGGCAAAGACGCCGTTCTCCGCGAAAAAGAATCGGAAACCAATCAGCTCACCTTTTACAAGGGCTATCGCGTCAAACGCCTGATCGAAAAGAACGGGAAACCGCTGAACGAAAAAGCCCAGGCTGACGCCGACAAGGACACTGCCAAACAAGTCGAAGACATCGAAAAGAAACTTACTAAGAACGAATCGCGCGCCGGCAAGCTCGACTCGAAAGGAGCTCCGTCAGAAGACAGTCGCCGCATTTCAATCGCCGAGGTACTTCGCGCTTCAAAGCTTATCAATCCGCGCCGTGAACGCTTTCGCGGTCGAGATTGTGTGGTTTTCGATTTCGAGCCAAATCCTGCATTCGACACCAAGAATGCCAAGAGCATTCTGAAGTTCTTTGGCAAAACTGCCGGCGTTATGTGGATCGACGAAAAAGACAGTCAGGTCGCCCGCATCGAGGCTGTCCTTTTCGAAAGCCTCAATATCGGCGGCGGCGTGCTGGCGAAATTCAAAAAAGGTGCGACTTTTACGCTCGACAAGGAACGCATCGGCGGCGAAATCTGGCTGCCATCACAGGCGGACATCAATTTCTCATTGAGAGTTCTTCTCGTCAAAGGCATCGATATCAATCAGGTCGAAAAGTTTTACGACTACCGCAAATTCGAGACCGAAGTAAAAGATGCAAAGGTTAATGAAGTTAAAAACCCTTAGGGCTTTAGTTCGATCTGCACGATTTTGTCATCGCGACGGACGCGAATGCTCTTACCTCTGAACGGGCTTGCCAAGGTCGTTTTCTCGGTCAGATTTTGATCGTTTATCGCTTCGATCATGTCGCCTGTTTTTAGCCCGGAACGCTCGGCGATGCTGTTTTGTTTTACGCTGCCGACCTTCCATGACGAGTTGGAATAACCGGCGTCGATTCCCATTTGCGTAAGCATGTCCTTTGCGGGAATTCCACCTGGGTTTTCAATATCTTTCGGTTTCTTTATGGATCTCGTGCGAGCTTCTCGCTGCCCGAAATCAACCGAGCCGCCGACTACTTTCTTATTAGAACTTCCGGTGCGGGCAACCAGCTTTTCCGGTAAAATCATGCCGGGCTTTTCGGTCGTATTCGAAGAAGGCTTTTCGTCAATTTGCGCAATGACGACCTTGTTCGCGGACGGTTCGACTACTTCTCTTGCAGGTATTTCACTCACCGGCACAGTTCCAAGCTGCTGGACTTCAGCAATGGGCTGAACATTTGCAACGGAAGAATAAAGCGCCCGAAATCCAAAATACCCTCCGGCAAACATCACCAAAACAAGCGGCACGGCAAATCGAGCCCAAGCCGGCAGCAGTGACGCATTTCTATCGGTGGGACGGCCCTTAGCGATGCGTGCCTTAACGTGAAAATCGAAATCACCCGGAGCTTCGACACGTTTCATGCTGCCGAGCAAATTGCTGACCGGTTCATTTTCGAATTCCATACTTTTCTGATCTTCGTTCTTCATTAATATCTAAAAATAATGCTGTAATTTTTCCTTTAGCAGCCCTCGTGCACGGCTGATGCGCGATTTTGTCGTCCCGAGCCCGAGGCCCATGATCTCAGCTACTTCGTCATACGACTTGCCCTCGATATCGCGTAAAATGATCGGAATTCGATACTTTTCGGGCAAGGCAGC
>JANMDA010000217.1:0-13417 GCA_031376085.1 Chloracidobacterium sp. | reverse complement strand
CGGTTCGGCAATCGTCGCCCATAAAGACGTTAAAGCAATTTCATTCACCGGCGGCACAAAAACCGGCGAAGAGATCGCCAGAGTCGCCGCGCCGATGTTCAAAAAACTCTCGCTCGAACTCGGCGGTAAGAATCCAAATATCATTTTCGCCGACTGCAATTACGAAGAAATGCTGTCAACGACAATTCGCTCGTCATTCTCAAATCAAGGCGAGATATGTTTGTGCGGTTCGCGTATTTTTGTCGAGCGGCCAATGTATGAGCAGTTCAAGGGCGACTTTGTTTCGCGTGCCGCAGCGTTGAAAGTTGGCGACCCGCTGGAAGACGACACGAATGTCGGAGCGATAGTCTCGAAACTGCATTTTGACAAAATAATGTCCTATATCGATCTTGCACAACAAGAAGGCGGAACCGTATTGACCGGAGGTAGTCAGGCACATCTGACCGGACGCTGCGCTGACGGCTGGTTCATTCAGCCGACGGTGATCGAAGGCCTGCCTTTTGATTGTCGTACCAATCAGGAAGAAGTTTTCGGGCCGTTCGTCACGATCATGCCGTTCGATACTGAGGACGAAGTTCTCGGCTATGCCAACTCGGTTCGCTACGGCCTGTCTTCGTCAGTTTGGACAGAAAACCTTTCACGAGCACACCGCGTAGCATCAAAGATCGAATCCGGTTTTGTATGGGTAAATAGCTGGATGCTCCGCGATCTGCGCACCCTTTTTGGCGGTTTCAAAGACAGCGGCATTGGCCGTGAAGGCGGCTTTGAAACATTAAGATTTTTTACGGAAGAGAAGAATGTTTGCGTGAAATTTTAGAGGCTATTCGTGAGGATATTATTGCCGATTTGTATCGTTCTTATTTCGACAACGGTAGCCCATGGCTTACTGCCCGAGGGATGTACGCTGTTGATAAACAATAGTAATCCGTTTGTAAATTGCCTTCAAGAATTTCCACGTCTTTGCTGCGATGATTACGCTGGAGTGTGGATTTCAAGATGCATATTCATCATTGGATTGACGGTTGCATTCGGTGTCGGAGCATACTTCCATCAACAAGAAAAAAGATTGCTAAAAATTCTAGATTGAGTGTTAAATCGATTATGAAGAGAATAATAACTATTTGTTTTGCCTTATTTTTGTCGTTCCCAGTTGTAGGTCAAGTTAAACCGCCAACCGAATCGGCGATGTCGCGCTTTCTGCGGTATATCAAGATCGACACGCAATCGGCTGAGGACCAGCCGACGGTGCCGAGTACAAAGAAAGTGTTTGATCTTGCTCGGCTGTTAGAGAAAGAGATGAAAGACCTGGGTGTCCAGAATGTTCGTGTGAGCGAGTTTGCGATCGTCTATGGCATGGTTCCGGGCAATCTACCTGATAATTCGAAGACCCCGACGATAGGTCTTATGGCCCACATGGACACATCGCCCGCAGTTTCTGGTGCAAATGTTAACGTCATTATTCACAAGAATTACCAGGGCGGCGACATTGTTTTGCCGAATGACAAAACCCAGGTGATCACAGCCGCTAAAAATCCAGATCTTAAGAACTTGATCGGCGATGACATCATTACGGCAGACGGCACTACGCTGCTTGGCTCCGATGACAAATCAGGCTGTGCTGAGATCATGACGATGATCGACATCCTAAAGCAAAATCCTCAGATCAAACATGGAAATATTGCGATCGCGTTTACGCCCGACGAAGAGATCGGCGGCGGCATCGATAAATTTGACATTGAGGGTTGGGGAGCGAAGTTTGCATATACTGTTGATGGCGAGGAGCTTGGTGATATTTCTAATGAAACATGGTCAGCTCGAACCGCGACGGTGACATTCCACGGCAGGAACACGCATCCGGGCACTGCGAAGGGAATAATGATCAACTCGATGTATGCGGCAGGCAACTTTCTCGGAAACTTTCCGGTAAACGCTCTATACAGGCCCGAAAACACCGAGGGCCGCGTCGGTTTTGTACACCCTTATTCGTCTGCGATGAATGAAGAGACTTCGACGATCAAGATACTCATTCGAGATTTTGACCTGTCAGGTGTGGCGGCAAAGGAAAAGCTTCTCAAGTCAATAGTTGCCAAGACACAGCGGAAATATCCGAATGTGAAGATAGATTACGAGTCGAAGCTTGGTTATCTCAACATGAAAGAGGTGCTCAAGAATTATCCGCAGATGACTGACTACGCTATCGAGGCGACAAAACGCGCAGGCGTCAAACCGTTCATTAAGCCAATACGGGGCGGAACGGACGGCTCAAATCTGACGGCCAGGGGATTGCCGACGCCAAACTTATTCACCGGCGGGCACAATTTTCACGGTAAACTGGAGTTCAATTCCAGAAAGGGCTTGGAGAAATCGACTGAAATGCTGGTCAATCTTGTTCAGGTCTGGGCAGAAAAATCAAAATAATATTTGGCCACAGATAGAACGGATTAGAATTTATTTCTTATCCGTTTTTATCTGTGCTGTCAGTGACTAATTTACTTGTAAAGGTCAGGAAATTTTACCTTTAAGGCTTCGAGTTTTGGCAGATCGTGATAGACGATATACGGATCGTCAGGATGTAATTTTAGATAATTTTGATGATGCTCTTCCGCTTCGTAAAACTCCTTTAACTCAACAACTTGTGTTACTACAGGCTTTGGCAAAACTTTGGACTTATCTATAGATGCAATATAGTCATTCGCCAATTTCTTCTGTTCTTCGTCAACATAAAATATCGCCGAGCGATACTGTGTTCCCGTATCGGGGCCTTGGCGATTCAATTGCGTCGGGTCGTGAGCGACGGAAAAGAGCACGGTCAGTAGCTGGACATAAGTTACTTTTCCCGGATCGAATGTGATCTTTACCGATTCCGCATGTCCGGTGGTGCCTTCGCTGACTGCTTCGTAGGCGGCAGTTTTCTTTTCACCGCCAACATACCCCGATTTAACTTCCGTCACACCTTTTACATGTTCAAAAACGGCTTCGAGGCCCCAAAAACAACCGCCCGCAAACACGGCGGTTTGCGATTGAGATGCTGAACGGCTTTCGTTAACCGGTGTCGGAGCAAAAGCTGATAGGTCGGTGGCTGTTGTTGAGCTATTTACGACGCTGCAGCCAATTCCTGCCGCGACAGCCAAAACTATGAGTAACTTACTGAAAAATGACATATAAACACCTTTCATAAACTTATGATGCCATTATTGAGGCATCTTATTCCCGTAATCATGTTTTCGCTATTTCATATCAAATAGATTTAAACCGCTAAGGAAATAGTGCGGGTTATTTCTTTCAACAAATTCCTGTTAAAATATAAGATAATCAATGAACGACGATCTTATCAATAGTTCGAAGGCTCCGGAACCGGTAGGGTTGTATCCGCACGGTCGCCGTGTCGGGAATTTGCTGTTTTTGTCGGGTGTCGGTCCGCGTGAGCGAGGGACAAAGAAAATTCCCGGCGTGGAGTTGAACGACGGAGGTGAGATCGTCAGCTACGACATCGAAACGCAATGCCGCTCCGTGTTCCAGAACGTTCGCAACATTTTGGAAGATGCCGGTTCAAGTTGGAACAACATCGTCGATGTTACGGTGTTTCTAACAAATATGAAGGACGATTTTTCGGCGTATAATCGAATATACGCCGAGTATTTTGCCGACAATCAGCCATGCCGAACCACGATCGAGGTCAATAAATTGCCAACACCGATCGCCATCGAACTTAAAGTTATTGCAATAATGGATCAAGGATAAAAAGGAGAAAACAATGATAGCAGCAGAAGCAAAAGGAACAGCAACAAAAGGTTACGCAACACATGATGAAAACGCCAAATTCGCACCGTTCGAATTTACACGCCGCGAGGTCGGGCCGCACGACATTCTGATCGACATAGAATACGCCGGAATTTGTCACTCGGATATTCATCAAGCAAAAAATGAATGGAAAGATTCGATGCCGACGAGCTATCCACTGGTGCCCGGCCACGAGATCGTCGGACGCGTGTCGCAGGTCGGCGGCGAAGTGACAAAGTTCAAGGTCGGTGATGTGGCCGGTATTGGCTGCTTTGTAGACTCGTGCCGCGAATGCCCAAACTGCAAGAGCGGCCACGAGCAATTTTGTGTTAAACAGGCAGCGTTCACCTACAACGGTACCGAAATGGATCGCGTGACTAAAACCTATGGCGGATATTCGGATAAGTATGTCATCGACGAAAATTATGCACTCAAGGTGAAGGCCGATGGCGATCTTTCCGGCGTCGCTCCATTGCTTTGCGCAGGCATTACGACTTACTCGCCGCTAAAGCGATTTAACGTCGGGCCCGGCCAGAAGGTCGGCATTGTCGGACTGGGCGGCTTGGGACACATGGGAGTTAAGATCGCAGTTGCAATGGGCGCTGAGGTGACTATATTCAGCACTTCGCCAAAGAAGGAAGCTGATGCTAAGGCACTCGGGGCACATCATTTCTGCGTCACGAGCGATCCCGCGAATCTTGCGCCGCTTGCAGGCACTTTCAATTTTATTCTCGATACCGTTTCGGCCGATCACGATGTAAACCAATATCTGAATTTGCTCGGCGTCGGCGGTGCGATGGTCGTTGTTGGCGTGCCTCCAAGCCCGAACATGATACACGCTTTGTCGCTGATATTTGGCAACAAAACGCTTTCTGGCTCACTCATTGGCGGTATTCCCGAGACACAGGAAATGCTCGACTTCTGCGCCGAACACAACCTCACCTCAGATGTTGAGGTCATCTCGCCCGACCGTATTGAAGAGGCGTATGACCGAACTGTAAAAGCGGATGTGCGGTATCGCTTTGTTATCGATATGAAAAATGCGTAGATGAGATATGTCGCGTTGCTCCGTGGCATTAATGTCACCGGCAAGAACATGATCAAGATAGAAACGCTCCGGGCGACATTTGAGTCGCTCGGATTTAAGAATGTTGTGAGCTACATCAACAGCGGCAATCTAGCGTTCGATACGGCAACAACTGACGACAGCAAGCTTGCGAAAAAGATCCACGACGCTATTCAGAAAGATTTTGGCTTTGATATCTCGGTAATGGTGCGGTCAATTGTTGAGATCGCAGAGGTCGTGACTTGGAATCCTTTTGCAGGGCAATTTGAAAGCCATAAGGATGTCCATGTTTTCTTCCTGAACGATAAACTGACCGACGAGCAAGAGTCGCTGCTCCTTGAGCAGGGCAACGAAAATGAGTTATTTGGAATTCTGGGCCGCCACGTTGCCTGTCTGCTTAAGATCCACATAACAGACAGTGCGGTAGGCAAAGGCTTTATCGACAAAAAACTAAAGGTCGCCGCTACGGGCCGAAACTGGCGAACGGTCCAGAAGCTCGCGGAGTTATGACGGCTAAGGCCTAGCTTCCAGAACGAGGTTGGCCGATATTTTGAAAAAAAAGCCGTTTGCAGACCCTAAAAAGCCATTTTGGGGGTAAAAAAAGCCACTTTACAAGCCCTAAAAGCCGCTAAAATTTCAGAACTTTGCCAAAACGGTGTCCAACCCCGGCGGCTTTGGCGGGATGGACGATATGGTCGGCACGATCTTGTCTGAGCCGAGGTTTTTCGCCGTTTTATCTGCGAGCATCTTTCGCGATATACTACTGCACAGACTTACTGAATTTAGGACTATTATATGTCAATACGGCGTCCGTTCAACTTTAAACAATGGATCGACGAGCACCGGCATTTGCTAAAGCCGCCGGTCGGGAATCAGTGCGTTTACAATGATGACGATTTTATCGTGATGGTCGTTGGCGGGCCAAATTCGCGTAAGGATTATCACTGGGATGAGGGCGAGGAACTTTTTTACCAGCTCGAAGGCGATCTCACTGTGCAGATACAGGAAGAGGGCAAAGCTGTCGAGATTCCGATCCGTGAAGGCGAAATGTTCCTGCTCCCGCCGCGCATTCCGCATAATCCAATTCGAGGAGCAAACACCGTCGGCCTCGTCATCGAACGCAAACGCCGCGACGGTGAACTCGACGGCCTGCTTTGGTTCTGCGAAAACTGCAACGCGAAACTTTACGAAGAATATTTCCAACTCGGAGACATAACGACGCAATTTCAAGGCGTATTTGCGAAGTTTTACGGCTCGGAAGAATTGCGGACATGTAAGAATTGTGGTGCTGTGATTGAACCACCAATATAACTTATGAAATTCACATCAACACTTTAAATCTCGGAGTCTAAGACTCGACAGAATCCATTTGCCACAATATTTCTTTTAATGTTTTGAAAGCGGGTTTGTAGGCTATCCAGAAATAGATTTCACAACATATTACGCTAGAAATTTCTGCGATTATAATTAATTTGGTAAGGCTGACAGCCCGGCGTTCAAACGAAACGGCAGGGTTATCAAAAGATCCGATACCATAATATGTAGCGGTAAGCATTAACGGCACAAAAATATATACTGCGATGCGGGTGCTCCAAAAAAACCCTTTCAGATTCTCAATTTCCGCATTTATGGACTCGCTAACGGTGACTCTATCCGGTTCAAGAAAATGTCCGTCTTTATAAAGTCCGCGTATCTTGCGGACATACCAAATGCCTAAAAAAAGGGCGAGAATCGCGGCAAAAATCAGTCGAGGATAAAAGAAAACAGGAATAAAGCACGCGGCGGTCGTAATTCCTTGAACCCATGCGTCAATTCTCGCGTTCCCCCGCAATTTTTTTTGGAGTTGGTCCGCGAGTGCTTTGAGTTCGGCCGAACTGATCGGGGTCGAGAGTTTATCGTTTTGCCAAATGGTTTTTAGGTCCTCTTCGTTCATTTTGATAATTTCTCCATTAGATTTCTTTTCAAACGCATCAGCCGCGTTGCGACGTTAGTTTTGGTCATACCAAGAATCTCGGCTGTTTCCTCATAAGATTTGTCGTCGAGAAATAAACTAACGATCGCTCGGTCAACAGGTCTTAATTCGCGGATGGCCGTATAAAGGCTTTCGCGTCGTTGGTCATAAGCTGATTCGGGGATTGGCGAGAGAAAAATCTTTCCGTCTAGAGACTCAAAGCGTTTTTTGTGCCGGACGGTCTTTGCTCTGAAACTCAATGCGCAGTTGATACAAATCCGGTATATCCATGTGGACAACTTTGCCTCACCGCGAAAATTTCCGAGCGAACGCCAGATCTGTATGAGCATTTCCTGAAACAGTTCTTCATATTCGTCATGGTCGAATGTATAAACTCGGCACAACTTATTTATCGTGCCTGCATTCTCCATGATCACTCGTTCAAATTCCAGCTTCATCAATAGAGTTAGTCCGTTTGCAAAGAGTAAAAATCACAAACGGTCAAATTCTTTTTTCGCGAAATGTGATTTTAAGACCTATGATCGATACTAATTGACAGATGCTGATAACTTCCGCATCATCAGACGAATTTAGTTTTAGAGGAAAAATGAAAAAAATAATTTTGCTGCTATTCACCTTTACATTTCTGACCGCTTCTAACATTCTTGCTCAGACGCCAAAACGGGCTGCGACTTCAGCCATACTATATAAGATAACCGGCAAAAATATAAAAAAGCCATCTTATCTTTTTGGAACGATCCATCTGATATGTGAAAAGGACATGTTCTCGTCCGAGAAATTAAAATCTTTTATGGATCAAACAGGGCAAGTCATGTTCGAGACTGATTTTCTTGATCCAGCGGCAATGCAGCGCGCGGCTGTCGCGTCAAAGCTGCCTGACGGGAAGACGATGAAAGACTATCTGACGGTGTACGAATACGCTAAGATCGACGAGTACTTTAAAACCTACATGGGAATTTCGTTTAACCTTCTGAATGCATACAAACCGATATTTGCGACCACGGCGGCCGTAAGCAGCCCGAAAATACTCGGCTGTCAGCCGCCGGTAATATATGACAAATTTTTTGCCGAGACCGCAGTCGCAAAAAAGCTGCCTATCATCGGACTTGAAAGCATGGAGGCACAGATGGCTGCGGTTGATTCGGTTCCGATGGAGCAACAAATTCAAGAAATGAAAGAGGCCGCCGGCGATCCGGCAAAGACTATTGCCCAATTTAAGAAACTGTCCGCAGCCTATCTATCGCAAAACTCCGATCAACTTTATAACGTGGTTGAGAGCGAGTTTAAGAAGACGGGGTATTCGCAGGCTATAATGCTTGATAATCGTAATATTAACTGGATACCAGTCATCGAGAAAAATATTGCCCTAAAGCCGTCGTTCATAGCCATCGGCGGCGGACATCTGGGCGGGAAGAATGGAGTGGTGAATCTGCTTAGAGCGAAGGGATACATTTTGACCCCGATCAGACTATAAAAACCGGTCTCGCATAAAGTTAACGCGAAAATATTCGCTCTCCGGTGTCCATTGATTAGAATCGTGGATGGTGTGAACGCCGTTCGCTGTTCTACAATATTTAGAAGGGCGCCTATGCTAAAGATCGACGTTCATACACACATCCTGCCGCGCGATATTCCACGTTGGAAGGACAAGTTCGGCTACGGCGGGTTTATCACGCTAGATCATTACCAGCCTTGCTGCGCGCGGATGGTGCGTGACGACGGCGTATCGTTTCGGGACGTTGAAGAAAACTGCTGGAGTGCCGAAAAGCGTATCGAGGAATGCGATGCGACCAGCGTGAATGTTCAAGTGCTCTCAACCGTTCCTGTGATGTTCAGCTACTGGGCGAATCCGCAGGATGGAGCCGAGATCGCACGTTTTCTTAATCAGCACATAGCAGAGATCGTAAGCGAGTTTCCGTTGCGTTTTGTCGGCCTCGGAACATTGCCGATGCAGGACACGACGCTCGCGATACAGGAACTTGAACATTGCAAACATCTCGGCCTTGCAGGCGTGCAAATCGGAACAAATATCAATCAGCTAAACCTAGGTGAATCACAATTCTTTGAATTTTTTGCCGCCTGTGAAGAGCTTGGAATGGCCGTCTTCGTTCATCCGTGGGACATGATGGGCGAGAAAGATATGCAGAAATACTGGCTACCTTGGCTCGTCGGAATGCCTGCCGAGGTTTCGCGCGCTATTTGTTCGCTTATCTTTTCGGGTGCGCTCGAAAGGCTGCCAAATTTGCGTATTTGCTTTGCTCACGGCGGCGGCGCGTTTCCGGCAACGATCGGCCGGATAGATCATGGTTTTAATGTTCGGCCCGATCTTTGTGCGGTTGATAATCCACACAGTCCTCGTCGGTATCTCAGCAAAATATACTTCGATTCGCTTGTTCACGATGCATCAAAGCTCGACTATCTGATTAAACTCGTCGGAGCCGACCAAGTAATGCTCGGCAGCGACTATCCTTTCCCTCTTGGCGAACCCGAACCAGGCAAATTGATCGAATCGTATGATTACGACGAAGATATTAAGGCTATGCTCCTTCACGGTGCCGCCTTGAACTGGCTTGATCTTAATAAGTCAAAATTTATTTGACTTGACTAGCTAGTCTGACTAGACTTATCATCAAAGTATGAAAGTTAGTGTATATGAAGCAAAATCAAAGCTCAGCCAGATGATAAACAAGGCAATTGAGGGCGAAGAGGTCGTCATTACGCGTAACGGCGAAGATACAGTCAAACTAACGCCGGTGCCAAAGAAAAGAAATTGGATCGGCATGTGGGAAGGGCAGATAGTCATACATGACGATTTCGACGACCCTCTTGAGGAGTTTGAGGAGTATAGTTGAGCATACTTTTAGATACACACGTCTTTCTGTGGGCGGCAGGCCTTAGTGGCCGATTGTCAGAGAGTGCAAAGACACTGCTTGACGACCCGGACCAACCGATCTTTTTTTCCGCCGTAAGCGCATGGGAAATAGCTATTAAGTGGTCAAAGGGGCGTCTTGCTCTGCCGGCCGGTCCGGTGGAATTCGTTAACAAAGTTGTTTCTGCCGCCGGTCTGTCGCAGCTGAATATTAGTATTCGAGATTCTTGTGCGGTCGCAGAACTGCCGTTTCACCATAAAGACCCCTTTGACAGATTGCTTATTGCTCAGGCTCGGGCTCACGGGCTTCGGCTGATGACAGCTGATCCGATATTGGAACGATACGACGTGGACGTTATAGCTCTGTGGCTCAATGACGATGATGAATAAACAGAAATTAGCCGCTGGTACGCCTGATGAGATGGATGCTATTGATAAACTCCGTCACTTTCGCGACCGCTTTCATTTTCCTGAAGCAAAGGATGGTATTGAGCCGATCTATTTCACGGGCAATTCGCTTGGGTTGATGCCAAAAACTGCGAGGGTATATGTAGATCAGGAACTGGACGACTGGGCACGGCTCGCTGTTGACGGGCATCTGCAGGCAAAACACGCTTGGTTGCCGTATCACGAGTTTTTGACAGAACAGATGGCAGCGATCATAGGCGCAAAGCCGCTTGAAACTGTCGTGATGAATTCACTGACGGTCAATCTGCATCTCTTGATGGTGTCGTTTTACAGGCCGACCTCTGCAAGGTACAAAATCATTATCGAGAAAGGTGCGTTTCCATCAGATCATTACGCGGTCGAATCTCAAATCATCTTTCATGGCTATGAGCCTGCGACAGCATTGATCGAATTGACGCCGCGCGAAGGCGAATCAACACTACTCACGGACGACATCATTGAAACGATCAATCGTGAGGGCGAATCGATCGCACTCGTTATGCTCGGCGGCGTAAATTACTACACCGGCCAGGCGTTTGACATGAAAGCGATCACAGCAGTCGGACATCGAATCGGAGCAATTGTCGGTTTTGATCTGGCGCACGCAGCCGGAAATCTCGAACTAAAAATGCATAACTGGGATGTGGATTTTGCGTGCTGGTGTTCGTACAAATATCTCAACGGCGGACCAGGTGCAGTCGGTGGAGCTTTCGTCCACGAGCGTCATGCAAATGCATTCGATCTGCCAAGATTTGCGGGCTGGTGGGGGCACAATAAAGAAACGCGATTCTTAATGGGGCCGGAATTCAGCCCGCTTGCGGGTGCCGAAGGCTGGCAGATCTCAAATCCGCCGATCCTGCAAATGGCAGCATTGCGAGCATCGCTGGAGATATTTGAAGAAGCCGGAATGGCTGCGCTAAAAGAAAAGTCACACAAACTTACTGGTTATCTCGAAACGCTTCTCGCTGATATAGGCGGCGAACGAATTTCAATCATCACACCGAGTGATCCAGATCAGCGCGGTTGTCAGCTTTCTATACGCGTTCGCGGCGGTTATAAATCATTACACGAACTTTTGACGAGAAAAGGTGTCTTTGCCGACTGGCGCGAGCCTGATGTTATACGGGTGGCTCCAGTGCCTCTGTATAATTCGTTTAACGACGTATTTCGTTTTGCCGAGATTCTGAAAGAATGTCTGATTTGATTCACCACAGAGGCACAGCGGTACAGAGGTCACGGAGCTATCTATATGCTTCAGTTTACTTGGTGTCCTCTGTGTCTCTGTGGTGAAATTTTCCTATGCCTAGAGTTGTTATCATCGGTGCAGGACTTGCAGGTTCGCTGCTGGCGATCTATCTTGCGAACCGCGGGATCGAGGTGGATGTGTATGAAGCACGCGGCGATATGCGGCTCGAAGAAGTTGCGGCCGGACGTTCGATCAACCTTGCGCTTTCGGATCGCGGAATTGCTGCCTTGCGAGAGGTCGGCATGGACGAATATATGCTCGCCGAGGCTGTGCCGATGTATGGGCGGATGATCCACTCGATTGCGAGTGATACGAAGCTATTGCCGTATTCGGGAAGGCAAGGTGAATATATAAATTCTGTTTCACGGGCAGGGCTCAACATCGCTCTGATCAATGAAGCTGACAAATATGACGAAGTGACTTTTCACTTCAACGAACGGAGTATTGGTTTTGACTGCACAACGGGCGAGGCACAGCTAGCTAGTGGCAAAACCGTAAAAGGCGACACAGTAATTGCGACCGACGGAGCAGGCTCGGCGGTGCGGACGGCAATGCTGCAAGGCGGTGTCGAGCATTTTGATTTTTCGCAAACGTGGCTCGAGCATGGGTATAAAGAGTTGCATATTCCTACGATGTTGGAAGGCGGATTTCTTATGGAGAAAAATGCTCTCCATATTTGGCCGCGGCATAAGTTTATGATGATCGCACTGCCGAATTTTGACGGCAGTTTTACTTGTACGATGTTCCTCGCGCATAAAGGCGACAATGGTTTCGACAAGCTGATTGATGAAAACTCGCTAATGCGATTCTTTGAAGAGCATTTCCCGGACGCTATACCGCTGATGCCGACATTGACTGAAGATTTCTTTCATAATCCGGTCGGCAATCTGGGTACGATCAAATGCTTTCCATGGAATGCCAGCGGAAAAGCGTTGCTGCTCGGCGATGCGGCTCACGCGGTTGTGCCGTTTTATGGGCAGGGAATGAACTGTGCGTTCGAGGATGTTCGCGTGCTCGATCAGCTTATCGAAAAACATAGCACCGACTGGGAAACCGTTTACGAGGAATATGGCGAGCTTCGCAAGGTGAACACTGATGCAATAGCCGACATGGCCGAAGAGAATTTTTACGAGATGCGTGATGCGACTGCCGATCCTGTTTTTCAGCGAAAGCGCCAGTTGGAGACAAAGCTGGAACAAACTTTTCCCGATTATTTTTCGAAATATTCTATGGTCACATTCCGCGAAGATCTGCCTTATTCTGTGGCAAAAGCCAAGGGAAATGCGCAGGACAGACTACTCATGGAATTGTGTTCGGACATCTCAGATGTGCATGAGCTTGTTCTGGAAGCAGTTCGGGAGAAACTTTTGAATAATGGCTGATCTCAACTTCAAAAACCCGATCGATATTTCCATACCGCTGCGTTTTGACGGGCCGCAGCCGAATGCGTATGGTGTCGAGCTTGCTTCTGCAAAGGCTTGTGAATACGGCGAGCTGGTTGGCGATACACGTCGCGGCGGAAGCTGTAATTTTGAACGCATAACGCTTATTCCGCATTGTAATGGAACGCATACTGAGTGTGTCGGGCACATAACAAACGAGCGTATATCGGTGCGCGATTGTTTGCAGGACGTAATGATGTCTGCTGTGCTTGTCTCGGTTGAAGCGGAAGTCGCTGTCAATGGCGATCTGGTCATCAGTAAAGCATCGTTAGAGAATGCGAAGGTCGTGCCACCTGCTGACGCAGGTGGTTCTGCCTTGATTGTCCGCACATTGCCGAATGATGATAGTAAGTTGTCAAATATCTACGATGAAAACAACATCCCGCCGTATTTCATGGCTGAGGCGATGCAGTTTATTGTTGAATGCGGCTTCAAACATTTGTTGGTCGATTTGCCGTCGATCGACAAGTTATTTGACGAAGGCAAACTTTTAAATCACCGCATTTTTTGGAACGTCGAGCCGGGAAGTTTTGAACTAAATCCTCAGAGTCGTGTTAAGAGCACGATCACAGAGATGATCTATGTGCCGAACGAT
>JANMDA010000205.1:0-2520 GCA_031376085.1 Chloracidobacterium sp. | reverse complement strand
CATGATGTCGGCGTCAGAACTTGCGGCCCAGCCGAGACGCCAGCCGGTCATCGAAAGCGATTTTGAAAGGCCGCTAACGATGACAGTTTTATCGTAATATTCCGATGCCGAATGTGGCCGTTCGCCAAAATAAAGATCGCTGTAGATCTCGTCCGAAATAAGATAAATGCCCGTGCCTTTCAACGCTTCGGCGATCTGCTTCAGATCATCAGGCGTCAAAATCTTGCCTGTCGGATTTGACGGCGAGATTACGACTGCCGCTTTCGTTCGCTCCGTTATCTGAGATTTGAAATTTGAAATATCAAATGCAAAATCCGTATCCGCCGGCAGACGATAATAGACCGGCTTGCCCTGTGCGATCCGCACGCAGGCGTCATAAGCAGGAAAGCTCGGATTTGGCACCAGCACCTCGTCGCCTTCGTCAACGATGCACATGAACGCGGCGGTCATCGCTTCCTGCGATCCGCAGGTCACGACAACGCCTGTTCGCGGCAGATTCAGATGAGGGTATTGCTCGGCGATCTTGTCACGCAAAGCAGGAATGCCGGGATGTGATGTGTATCCGTTCTGTTCGTCACGAGCGACACGCGCAGCTTCGTCACGCATGAACTGCGGTGTCGGGAGATCCGGTTCGCCGAGGCCAAAATTGATGCTGTCCGGCAATGCACGCTCAAAAAACTGCCGTATCAGCGTCGGCTGCAAACCTTGCATCCGTCGCGGCAATACAAAATCCTCAATCGATTGTGCCGGCATCATTTTTCTTTTTCTTCCTCGATCCCTTTCTCTTCAAGGGCTTCGCGCACAGTGCCGATCTCAACATTAAATTCACCTTCGGCCTGTGCCAGCGGATCGGCATTAACAATGCCAGCAAGCGTCTCGATCTCACCGATGATCTTTTGTCCAAAACCGGAAATACTCTCTTTCAGTCCGTGTTTTTGGTCTTTCTCGCCTTCGTTTTCGGCCATTTTTTCGATTACCTCTAATTCTATCTTAGACAATTTGTAAGCGAGATTAAACCCTGCAAATTTAATAGAGAAGATACAAAACAAAAAAGAACTTTCAAACTGCTTCACGGCGGGCGTTTATGATTCACCCGGGCGTTCGAATCGCTTTCATCGACCAGACAAATCCTACTTCTTCCTACCTGAGTAGGAAATGTTACTACCCCTTACTACCACCAGACACGTCTGAAACTCGTAAGTTACTGCGTTTGCAGTGTTTACTTCATTTGTCTTGTTCAGTGTCAAAATAAAAAACTTTTCTAAAAATGAATTGTCAAAGAGCTCTCTAATTAAGACGAAATGCTAGCAAATTTTCCTGCAAATTGCAAAATATTTTATCTATGAAACACGCTGCATCATAGTTCTTAGAACTAATTTTCAAATTGCAAATTTAACGATGCGCGGCAAAATCAATAAAACCACTTCGCGGATCGGCAGAGAGAAGTTTGACGCTGACCTTTTCACCGACATTCAGCCCTTGCTCGCCTTGCTCGATACGTCCATCGACAGGCGGCCGCAAAATACGGGCAAATGTGCCGCTTGGCGTAACGCCTGTTACGATTGCATCAAAATTCTCGCCGATGTGCCGCTGCATCACCGTCGCCGCAACAACCTTTCGCATCTTGCGTTCGACTTTGCGAGCGGCCCGCTCTTGTTCGTTGCAGTGCGTGGCGATGGCTTCGAGTTCATCGGCGGAATAAGGCGACGGCTGATTTGAGATCACAGCTTTGACGAGCCTTTGAACGACAATGTCCGTAAATCTGCGATTAGGAGCAGTCGAATGAGCATAATCGCGAACCGCCAGCCCAAAATGCCCGCCTGTATCTTCGCCCGGACGCTCGACGACATATTCACCGCTGCCGATAAGTTTTACGATTGACAAAGAAAGATCGGGAAAATGATCGGGGTCCGCCGCACGGCGCTTTTCGAGAAAAGCTGCCAGGGCCGGTTGATCGGGTTCCTCCGGCAAATGTTCACCATACTCGGACGCGATTCTTACGATACCGTCCCACCGCTGAGGCGTTTTGACCACTCGGCGGAGCGAGATCGAGCCGTGTGCTTCGAGAAACTCTGCCATCTCAACATTAGCCGCAACCATAAAATTTTCGATCAGCTTACGGGCGGAATTCGTCTCGACCGACTTCAGTCCCTTGATCTCGCCGTCCTCGATAACGGCAGAAGATTCGATGGACTCAAATTCCAGCGCACCTTTGGCCCGACGGTATGCCTGCAAACGCAATGCGGCCTGTCGCTGTAATTCTATCTGTTCTTTTAATTTCGCCAGCTGCTCAAAATCGTCCGGCATCTCGCCGCCGTGATCGAGCCATTCACCGAGTTTTTCGTATGAAAGTTTCGCCTGATTGCGAACGAGTGCCCGATAAAATATGCTCTCCGGCACATCGCCGTTTTCCTTGACGGTCATGTCGGCAATGATCGCCAGCCGATCCACGCCTTCGTTCAGCGATGTCATATCCGTCGAAAGCTCAACGGGAAGCATCGGAAATATCTTGCTTTCGGT
>JANMDA010000363.1:0-2837 GCA_031376085.1 Chloracidobacterium sp. | reverse complement strand
GTCGCGGCGGGTCGATGACAAAGAGATCCAGCTCAAAGGCCAGAACAAGATATTTTTCCAGATCTCAGGTGCAGGGCACGAAGGCATTCTCGCCGCCGCCGCTCTCGCGATGAAGCCCGCTTATGACTGGTTCTTTCCGTATTATCGCGACCGAGCGTTGATGCTGGGGCTTGGGATGACAGCACAGGAAATGCTTTGGTCGGCGGTTGGTGCCGAGGTCGATCCTAATTCGCATGGCCGCCAGATGCCTTCGCACTGGGGCCATAAGGATTTGAATGTGCCTTCGCAATCGTCATGCACCGGCACGCAGGCCCTTCATTCGGTCGGAGCGGCCGAGGCGAGTTATCGTGCGGGCCTCGTCAAAGGTTTGAAAGACAAGATCGTCGGCTACAAGGGCGACGAGGTAGTTTACATGTCGGTCGGCGACGGCACCACTAGCGAAGGCGAGTGGTGGGAGGCTTTGAACACCGCCAGCAATCTCAAACTGCCTGTGATATTTGTCGTCGAGGACAACGGCTACGCTATTTCGACGCCGGTCGAGGTCGGCACTGCGGGCGGCGATATTTCGAGACTTGTCGCTGGTTTCCCCGACCTTCTCATCCAGAAAGTCGATGGAACGGATGTACTCGCATCATATGAGGTGTTTTCAAAGGCCGTAAAATATTGCCGCGAACGAAAAGGCCCGGCCTTTGTCCATGCCAAGGTCATTCGCCCATATTCACACTCTCTCTCGGACGACGAAAAGCTCTATCGACCGGCTGAGGAACTACAGGCTGATGCATCAATTGACCCTATAAAAAAATACGCCGAGTTTTTGATGACAGAGGGAATAGCCTCGTCCGAGGATCTCGAAACGCTTCGCAAAAAGGTCGATGACGAGGTCAACAAGGCTGCCGACATCGCCATCGAAACACCGCAGCCTGCACCAGAAACGGCATACCGCAATGTCTTTTCGCCGGACATCGATCCGACCGACCGTCAGCTTTTTGACACCGAGGACGGCGCCGAATTGAGCGGCAACGCCGGCACGATGGTCGATCTCATCAACCGCTGCATGCACGAGGAAATGGAGCGTGACGAACGCATCGTTGTTTTTGGCGAGGACGTTGCCGATTGCTCACGCGAAGAATATCTCGAACAGGTCAAGGGCAAAGGCGGCGTGTTTAAGGTCACGGCAAATCTACAGCGAAAATTTGGCGGAGCACGCGTATTCAACACGCCGCTCGCCGAGGCAAACATCATTGGCCGTGCCGTCGGTATGGCGATCCGAAACCTTAAGCCGGTCGTCGAGATCCAGTTTTTTGACTACATCTTTCCGGCGTTTCACCAGATCCGAAACGAGGTCGCAGTCACACGCTGGCGCTCGGACGGCGACACAAAATGCCCGATGGTCATGCGTGTTCCGGTCGGCGGATATCTAAAAGGCGGTGCCGTTTATCATTCGCAATCGGGCACGACGCTTTTCTCACATACGCCGGGACTGATGATCGTTTATCCGTCAACAGCACTAGACGCAAATGGTTTGTTGCGAACGGCGATCCGCTGCGACGACCCTGTGCTGTTCCTCGAACACAAGCACCTTTACCGACAGGTCTATAACAAATCGCAATACCCGTCGAGCGATTTCCTGATCCCATTCGGCAAGGCCAAAAAGGTCCGCGAAGGCAGCGATGTCACGATCATAACTTTCGGTGCATTGGTAGAACGCTCAAATCAAGCCTGCAAACGGCTCGAACAACAAGGGATCTCAGTCGAACTGATCGATCTCCGCACACTTGTCCCCTACGACTGGGAAGCCATCGCCGAATCCGTCAAGAAAACCTCACGCGTCATCGTCGCTCACGAAGACCCGATCTCCTACGGCTACGGCGCCGAGATCGCCGCCCGCATCTCGAACGAACTCTTCGAATACCTCGACGCCCCCGTCCGCCGCGTCGGCGCGACCGATACTTTCGTCGCCTACGCGCCGCAGGTCGAAGATTTCATACTGCCGCAATCAGAGGATGTTGAATCAGCGGTGAAGGAGTTGATGAGGTATTAATTCTGCTGTAAATTTATTTTGGAGGAAATTGGAAATATGACAAGAATCGTTGAACAAAGCGAAAAGGGAATTTCAATGGCCCCTGGCGAGGGTGGATGTCATACGAGGGTTGTAGAATTCCGCGTACGAAAGGAAACAAATGAATTGTTGAAGAATTTTGACCTCGAAATCAGGATTTATAATGAACAAAATCCGGGAACAAACTTTGCTCTCTACAGTCTAAAGTCTAATGATTTGAACCAGCAAGTTCAATTTGCGATAGAGGCTCAAAATGTAATCGAGGCTGAGCCGGTTGATTATCAGTTCTATTTTGATTATACAATCACGGTAGAGTTCGAAGCGGCCATTTGAAGTCTCTATCGGCAAGGGTGACCTGCTCTTCACCCGACTCGACCTTCGCGATCTAGATTACAAGGTGGACAAATGGGTCGTTGGCGAGAAGGCCGTGCATATGTTTGTAAAGAAATAAGACTAAGTTCTGTTTACATTGATATTGGAGAATTTCTGAAAAGTCGGGCTTGTGAAACACTTCGGAAAGTTGCGTCATATTCGGAAAGTTGTGCTTTTTCGAGAAAACCATGTCGAATCGAGAAAGTTATGTCGTTTCGCGAAAACCATGTCGAATCGGGAAAATTGGTATTCCCTTAAATCGAGTTCGATGCTAAGTTGACGACATGAACCAAAATAGCAACTGCCGCTCAACGACAAAAAGTCACCAGCAATTTTTTATCCGCCGCTCCGAAATCGCTTTTGATGAACGTGTGCGATACGTCGAGAGCGTCTGCCAAGTGCTGAT
>JANMDA010000128.1:0-13758 GCA_031376085.1 Chloracidobacterium sp. | reverse complement strand
TCTTCTTTGAGAGCTTTAAGGACCTTTTCACCGGAACTTCCCTTGAATTCGTCCTTAAATCTGCTGTAGTCGATCAATGCAGGCGAGACCTGACGGCCATCGAATGTACGCAGCATGGAACGCAGGCCAATAGCCGAACTACGGCGATAGAAACGTGCCATTAGCTGTGGAGCACGTTTTATGTTTTCTGAAAGAGCTTCTCCGACAGCAAGGGCACGCGTATCCCCGTCGATCTCAAGCCTGACGCGTCCGAGCAGATAATCGCCGAGAACTATGTTCGATGAATCGACATGAACAACGCCCGAACTAACGTCAATGATCTCGCTGTATCTGAGAGCATCGAGCGCGGAACGAAATTCCGAGTCGGTCATACCGGCGTGCTTTTTCCAATACGCAGCCGGAACGTTTCCGTTGGCGACTGCCAGATTTTGGGAAAGCAGGTGCAGGATGTTTCGTTGAATATCGGCATCGGGCAAAATTCGGTTAAAGATCGCATCGAAATATTTCCCGATCCGTCCGCCAAAAATCTCGTCGGTGTAAACCTGTTCGACGCGGTCAAAGCGGTCAAGTGCGATGCCATAGGCGGAAGCCGAAGCGAAAAGCGATGTCATATGAACCACGTTGCCACCGAGCTGCACCGCGATCAGGTCACGCGTTTGGTCGTTGATCGAAACGCCCATTTTGACCGCATGACGCTCAGCATATATGCCGGCATCCGCAAACGAGAGCGGTTCGACAGTCATCGTGGGATACGAAGTTTTGGCGAAAAGAAACCGCCTTTGCCCCGCGAACACGAACGGGATCGACGCACGCGAAAAAATGTCCGTGAGATCTTCGATAAACGTTTCGCCGCCGCTCAGTTGGGCCGCAACGTGAAGATCGTCGATCATCACAAACGAATTTGCGTTATTTGCCGCCGCCCGCAATGGAGCACTAAGGCAATTTCGCACAAACGAGCGTTCGTCAACTATGCTGCTGTCGCTGTTGTAAGTTTCGAGCAGCCTGTCGATCCACGGACCGTCAGAGGGTAAGGACAGTTCAGCGATCTCGTCGATCTCCGGCGAGATATCGATCATCCGGGCGTCACGACGCCGAAAAGCGACCGACTGAAGCAGGAATTCAGACAAGAAACGGCGAGCCGCATTTTTTGCGGTGCTGTCACTGGCTTTGATCTCGAAATAAAATGGGATCGACGATTCATGTGCTACGAACAAATGATCATATGCTTGACGCAGCAATTCGGAAGTTCCCGCAGACGGCACTGCGAGCAAGACGAGTCCATTCGAATCGCTTTCGCCCTTTGCGTGTTTCAAAAGGTGTTCAAACTCCGCTGTCCGGCCAATAATATCTGCAGGCTCGGTTCGCGCGAAGATGCTGTTATGCAAAGGTTGTTTCATCAAGTCTGGTTACTGCGGTTTCGTGCCATTCATTTCTTCGAAGGTCCGCACAAGATTTCGGCCCTGTCGTTTTGCTTCGTAAAGGGCCTTGTCCGCAGCCGAGACGAGATCGGCCGACGCGCAAAGCTCAGCCGAACAGCTTGCAACCCCGATGCTCGTTGTAACCAGCCGATGCGGAAAATCGGCATGCTCTATGTTGCTTCGTATGCGTTCGGCAATCGCCACAGCCTCTTCGCCCGTAGTTTGAGGCAAGAGGATAGAAAACTCTTCCCCACCGAACCTGGCCGCGACATCGGCTCCTCGCAGCGTTTCGCGAATGACGTTAGCAACTATCTTCAATGCCGCGTCACCTGCCGGATGGCCGTATTCGTCGTTATACGATTTGAAATTATCCACGTCGAGCATCATAAAGCTCATCGGGAAATCATGACGATTCGAACGTTTGATCTCTTCCAGCAGACGCTCTTCCATATAGCGGCGGTTCAAAAGCCCGGTCAGAGCGTCGGTAACGGAAAGTTGTTCGAATTCGCCGGCCTTTTCCTTGAGAGTTACCCTGTCGATCGCCACCGCGATCTGCGGAGCGAGTTCCTGAAAAAATTCCAGCGACTTTTTGTCAAACGGCTTGCCGCTGGCGCGGTCGGTAAAACTCACTACGCCTATAGTTCGCGACCCAATATTAATCGGACAACTCAGGAAGGAAGCGGTCTTGTATTTGCGATCAGACGGAGCAGGCGGCAAACCGGTGCGGGAAACATCGGATACGACAACAGCCTCGTTCTTTGCAAAAACGACTTTGGCAACGCGTCCGCCTACTTCTTCTCCTTCAACAGGTTCATTTCTCGCACCTATCAAGGCTTTTATTCCCAACTGGCCGGTTTTCTCGTGCGCCATCAGCAGCGAAGCACGTTCGGCATTCATCATCTCGGCAGCATTTCGCGTCAAAGTCTGCCAAAAATCGTCCATATCGATGCCTTTAAGGCTTTCGCCAAACAACCTGATCGCATTAGAAATTTCTTCGCGGCCCGACACCTCATTTCTGAGCCGAAGAATCTCAAGCTGTGGAGATATAGAATGACAAATTCGGGCTATTTGTCTTTTAGTAACATCGGAATCAATTGGATCGAGAATGGCAACCGCAGCCGAAATATCACCGCCGACACCGATCGGAAACAAACACATGACTCTCGCATCGTCAGATTTTTCAACTCGTTCGCTCAGTTCGAGCGGCATTTCATTTTGATATGCCTCGACGAGACGATGGTCATCGGGCAAAACACCGATACGCACCCTTCGGCTTTTCATTTCGCCGAATGTCGCCGTGTTCTCAAAACGGTCTTCTCTTTTTTCAAGCCAAACCAACGCTGAAAAATTATATTGATGGGCGATGAATTCGAGAATCGAAACCGAAGCCTGAGCGTAATCCGTTTTGAGAATCGACCCAAAAAACGAACGCCATGCCTGCGCCTCGGCCGTTCGATTTTCGGGCTTATTGACACTTGGCTCGGATATTTCAGGCTCTAGGTCAGCCTCATTTTTTGAAAGTGGAGATTCAATCACAGGAGTAGGCACGTTCTCCGGTTCCGGTGAAATTTCAAGAAGGGTTGATTGAACCTGAGTTTCATTCAACAGGCGTTCGACTTCGTTGGCAGTTGTAGTAAGCGCGTCGGACGATCCGGTCAACAGAATGTTTTCGAAAAATTCAGATGGGGGAAATTCGCTCCAATCGCCCGTGATCGCTCGTTCGGTGGCCTTGCGGTAATTCTCGGCTTTTAGAAAGGTTCGGCCGACAATCGCCACAAAGCGCTTTTCCGCGTCTCCAGATGGAATCGCGCGGCAATCGAGGCCCGCATGACATTCGAACCCGATCATGCCGCCTGCCTCAAGTGCCTTTTCGAGAGCCTTTCCACAGAAATGTGAGCAGGCTGAAGAGAACTTGTTCGCAGGATTTAAATGCCTACAGATCGAATTGTTGTTCGACACGACGACCTGGCGCGAGTCCTCATCGACGATGGCTATCGCCATCCCGTTTTCCTCGGCTAGACTGCTCAAAGTCCCGCTGGCAATGATGTTTTGTGTATCGCTCATCTTCGAGAATTACTATAGTTTTCCGATACTTTGCGTAAAGAAAGACAAACTAAGTGACACTTCATTCAACTCGCAAAAATGTCTAATGGCACTGTGATTTCATTAAAAACCACATTATTCTTCTTTGTTTCGTTGCCTTTGTCAGATACCAGACATTCTGAATCAAACCCGACATATATTATTTATCTAATGCCGCAGCCTTTTCGTCGTTTGGCTGTGCAGATACGCAATTTATCTTTTTTTCACAATTCTTTGGAGGTTAAAAATATGATTAACGATTACGAAGCTACCAAACCGATGACTGAAGATGCAGTTCCGGTATCAGATGACCCAGTGACAAACGATGACGTGATCTCAACCTTAAACGGGCTGATTGTAACATGCCGCGATGGGCAGGAAGGATTTAAGGATGCCGCCGAGGGCATTGAAAGGTCGGACCTCAAGTCTACTTTTTATGAGTTTTCACAACAGCGATCCGAGTTCGCAGGTGTACTTCAGGGATTAGTTCGCACACTGGGCGGCGATCCTGAAACCGATGGCAGCTTTGCAGGAACGGTGCATCGCGGTTGGATCGATCTCAAATCTGCAATTACCGGCGGCGACGAAAACAGCGTCCTCAACGAGTGCGAACGCGGCGAAGACAGCGCAAAAGATGCTTTTACCGAAGCATTAAAACTAAACTTGCCGGCCAATGTATCGGATGTGATCCGTGAACAGGCTCAAGCAGTTCAGGCTGCCCACAACCGTATTAAAGATCTCCGCGACGCCGGCAAAAACAAAGCTGCATCGCCCGGAAGTTTTTGATCATCTGTAACAAATGATTAAAAAGGCTGTCTTAAATGACAGCCTTTTTTTATTCTACGACGCCAAGGTTTGATGTAGCGTTTTCTTCGATGTTTGGATGTTCAGGACTGATACGGATGCAAGCAGCGAAATGCAGCGGTTTGATTTCAACTAGTTGAGGGGTGATCTTACTGCATTCAGGAATTACGAACGAGCATCGGGTGTGAAAATGGCATCCGCTCGGCGGATTGAGCGGTGATGGGACATCGCCTTTCAGAATAATTCTCTCTCGTTTTGCTTCTATCTCAGGATCGGGCACGGGCACGGCGGAAATGAGCGCCTGTGTGTATGGCATCAGCGGATCGCGATAAATTTCTTTGCCGTCGGCAAGCTCGACGATGCGGCCGAGATACATTACGGCAACTCTGTCAGAAAGATGACGGACAGCGCGCAGGTCGTGCGAAATAAAAAGATAGGTGAGGTTTTTCTCGGCCTGCAGACGTTCCATCAGGTTCATTATCTGGGCCTGGATCGAAACGTCGAGCGCGGAGATTGGTTCGTCGGCGACTATGAATTCAGGATCGACCGCCAATGCTCTTGCGATGCCGATACGCTGTCTCTGGCCGCCGGAGAACTCGTGCGGATAGCGTTTTACAAAACGGCGACTGAGGCCGACGGTTTCCATCAATTCCTGCACCTGAGACTCTACCGACTTCCCTTTTGCCAACCCAAAAGTGTGGATCGGTTCGCCAATTATACTACCGACAGTCATTCGCGGATTTAGCGAAGCATAAGGATCTTGAAAGATCATCTGCAAATGTTTCCGCTGCTCGCGCATTGCCGACTGAGGCAGATGAGCGAGGTCTTTTCCGTTGTAAAATACTTTGCCGCCGGTCGGTTCCGTCAATCTTAAAATAGCTTTGCCAAGCGTTGATTTGCCGCAGCCCGATTCGCCGACGAGTCCGAGTGTTTCGCCTTTCTTGATGTCGAGCGACACGCCGTCTACCGCTTTGACCTGTTTGGCAGCGCTGAAAAGCCCGCCGCCCGAGCGATAGTGCACCTTCAAATCCTGAAGCGAGATCAGATTGTTGTTGTTATCTTCCATTTATTTTCACCACAGAGGCACAGAGAACACAGAGTAAAAGAATCAGTGTTTATCCGTGTCGATCCGTGGTTTCATTCCTCGATTCCGCATACACCTCTTTGGCAAAATGGCACAGCGAATGGTGATTCGTGTTGACCTCGACAAACGGCGGAAATTCGCGGCGGCAAATGTCCTCGGCTCGCTCGCAACGCTCGGCAAACGGGCAGCCCGGCGGCAAATGTGCAACATCGGGCGGCAAGCCCGGAATTTGATAAAGTGGATCGCCCTGTTCGTGAGCCGGATCGGGCACGCTTTTCAACAGTCCTTTTGTGTATGGGTTTGCGGGCGTCGCAAAAAGCTCACGCGTCGGTGCCTGCTCAAAGACCTTACCGGCGTACATCACGATGATCTTATCTGTCATTCCGGCAACAACGCCAAGATCGTGAGTGATCAATATGACGCTTGTGCCCATCCGCGATCTCAGGTCTTTGATAAGTTCGAGTATCTGAGCCTGAATTGTCACATCGAGTGCCGTCGTCGGCTCGTCCGCGATCAGTAATTCAGGATCGCAACTCAATGCCATTGCGATCATCACACGTTGGCGCATACCGCCTGAAAATTCATGCGGATAGCTGTTGATGCGCTCCTCGGCATCTGATATGCCGACCATCTTGAGCATCTTGATCGCATGAGCGCGGGCCTGCGCTTTGTCGTGGCCGAGATGAAGCCGTGTGACCTCCATCAACTGCGTCGATATTTTTAGGAACGGATTGAGCGATGTCATCGGGTCCTGAAAGATCATCGCGATCCGCTTGCCTCTGATCTTTCGCACATCATCGATAGAAAGCCCAAGCACATCAATTCCGTCAAACACGATCTTGCCGCCCGCGATCTTTCCAGGAGGCTCGGGTATCAATCGCATGACGGAAAGATTGGTCACCGACTTACCGCTGCCCGATTCGCCAACAATTCCAAGAGTCTCGCCTTTCTTCAGCTCGAACGTGATGCCGTCAACAGCCTTGACGACGCCATCTTCCGTCATGAAGTAGGTCTTCAGATCGTTGACCGATAGTATTGTTCCGTTCTGTTCGCTCATCAATTAGAATTTTCGTGTCTGCGGATCAAGTGCGTCCCTCAAACCATCGCCTAAAAAATTTAGTGAAAAAAGTGTGAGAGCCATCGTCAAACCGGGAAAAAGAAGTTGCCATGGGAATATCGCAATATTCTTTACGCCGTCGGCAGCGAGGCTTCCCCACGAGGCGAAAGGCGCCTGAACGCCGAGGCCGAGGTACGACAAAAATGCCTCGGTCAGCATCACGCTTGGTACGGTGAGTGTTGCGTAAACGACCACAGGCCCCAATGTGTTAGGTATTAGATGCCTGAAAATAATACCAACTGTGGAGACGCCGGTCGCTTTTGCGGCCATTATGAAGTCAAGATTTTTCAGGCTCAGCACTTGACCACGAACGACCCGTGCCATCGTCAGCCATGAAACCAGGCCGAGAGCAAAAAATAATAAAAAGATTTGACTCAAACCTTGATTTACGTTTTGTGTATATGCTTCAGAGAGCCACTTTCCTAAAGAGGTTTGCGAGATTGTAAGCGATGCGAAATAGACGAGTACGACGATAACAAAGAATGTCAATAATATGAACGTAGCGGTAATAAGCCAGCCTATCAGGCCTCCGCGAATAGCATCTGACCTCTCAAACAGTTTCCGATACAAAAAAATTGATAAGGAAATACCAGTCAGAATTATTACAGCGGACGCGATAATCTGAGGCAGCCAGCTTACAAGAACCGCCGTGTTACCCCCACTAAATGCGTTTAGCAATACTATAACGATTAAAATGTACGGAATCGCATAGAGAATATCGACAATTCGCATCATTACATTATCGATGCGGCCACCAAGATAACCTGCAACCGCGCCGTACGAAACACCGACGATGAGGCTCACAATTGTCGAGATCAATCCAACACTAAGCGAGATTCGGCCACCCTGAAGAACGCGTGCAAAGAGATCGCGACCCGCGTCGTCCGTTCCCATAAGATGTTTTAGTGAAGGCGGCAGCGACTTTACCAAACTTCTGTCAGTGGGAATGAGATCGTAGGTGTAACCGGTCGTCCAGCTAATTATCGCCGGGCCAATAATAACAGCGACCACCATGATCGCAAGAACGACCATGCCGAAGACTGCGAGCTTGTTGCGCAGCAGGCGTTTCCACGCGTCGCGCCAGAGCGAAGTTCCTTTAACTATTTCTACATTCTCCGCCATAGAAATTTACTCGTAACGAATACGCGGATCTAAAAATCCGTAGCTAATATCGACGATCAGGTTAAACACCATTATCAGGATCGAAAGAAACGCAACGATACCCAGCGTCAGGGGCTCGTCGCGGTTGAGCACCGACTGAATAAAAATATTACCAAGCCCGGGGATCGCGAAAACTTTTTCGACAACGACCGTTCCTGCGAGCAATGCAGCGAGAGCCGGGCCAGTGAATGAGATAACCGGTATCAATCCGCCTCGGATCGCATGACGAAATAGAACCGTTTTTTCGCTCAACCCCTTTGCCCTTGCCGTGCGGATAAAGTCCGAACGCATCACCTCGAGCATTCCCGCTCGTGTAAGCCGGGCAATGTACGCCGCATAGATTGCGGCAAGCGTACAAACAGGCAGCACGAGCGACTCAATGCCGCCCCAACGAGCGGGCGGAAACCAATACAGCCAGAAGCCAAAAATAAGCACAAGGATCGGCCCGAGGACAAAATTCGGCACCGATAGGCCGAGCATTGCCAATGACATCGATCCGTAATCAAAGGCCGAATTCTGCTTCAAAGCTGCGATTGTTCCGGCAGTCAATCCGATGGCGAGAGCGAGGAGGTAACCAAGAAGGCCGATCGTCGCCGAATAGGGCAAGTGCCGTTTTATGATCTCGTTGACCGATTGCCCCTGATATTTAACCGAGTCACCAAAATCGCCGCGAACTATATTCGACATCATCATGCCGTATTGTTGCCACCATGGCAGATCGAGGCCGTATTTTTTTCGAATATTCGCTTCGACGGCGGCAGGCAGTTTCTTTTCACCACTATAAAAATTGCCGGGCGCAATCCTGATCAATCCCCACGTCAGCGTTACAACGAGCAGTGCCATCGGAATGATTATCAGTAATCTGCGAATGATGAAACTCAGCATCTATTTATTTTGCAGCCGTCTTTTGCGTAATTGTCAGATCGGCCAATTGCTTTTCAAACTGCGGATCGGCCGTCGTCATAATATTTGCAACGTCCTTGTCCCATTTCGTGGGATCGCGTTCGATATAGACAAATTTCCACGGTATCAAAGTGCCCGGATTTGGATACATTCCTTTGACGTAAGGCTTTTTCATCCAGTTTGTCGCATTGACCGTGAGCGGGATCATCGGCAATTGCTCCATCAGATATTCCTCGGCACGCGCCATTATTTCGAGACGTTTTTCGGGATCAAGCTCCCGGTTTGCATCGTCGAGCATCTTGTCGTATTTCGGTTCGTGAAATCCTGAGCCGCCCTCATTTTCCTCGCCGTACTGAAGACCAAGAAACGTGTATGGGTCCATGTAATCGCCCGACCACAGGAACTGTGCAAACCCCTCGTATTGCAGCGACTTGAAGTAAGGCAGATAGGTCTTGAACTCCATCGTCTTGAGCGGAACCGTTACGCCCAGATTTTGCTTCCACTGGGCCTGAACAAATTCGGCGATAGCTTTGTTGTTTTCGTTAGTATTGTAAGTTATCGACGCTCGGTCGGTCGGAAAGCCCGGGCATGAAAATGTATCGCCATTTTTCTGCACCGAAAAGCCTGCTTCTCCGAGCTGTTTTCTACCTTCTTCCGCATTGAATTTATATCGATTTGACCATGCTTCAGGCGCTATGCCTTTTTCGCCACGCATTTCTTCGCTCACTTTTGCAGCCGCTTTATCGTAAGCAGGAAAAATGCCGGTCGGAACTTTGCCGTATAGGGGCTGTGTAACTTTTCGAAAATTTGATAACGCTTCTCGATCCAGTCCGAGAAGAAATGCACGCCGAACTTTTGGATTATCAAATGGCGGCTTTGTAATGTTCATCGAGTAATAAGCCGTGGCCGCCTCTGGAAAATTCATATACTCGTCTTTGTAAGCCCGCACGTTCTCGATCCAGGAAGTAAGAACAGTGTGATTCAAAAACGCATCGATCGAACCAGCTTTGTAGAGGTTCATTATCGTTGCGTTTTCTTCCAATGGATAAAACTCGATGTGGTCGAGATGAACATTTGCCGCGTCCCAATAATTTGGATCTTTTTCGACGACGAGCCGGTCATACGGACGATGCTCCTTTAACCGAAAGGCTCCACAGGTGACGATATGTTCGGGGCGGGACCATTCCTTGCCGTATTTTTCAATAGCCTGACGCGGCACAAAACGAAAATACTGATGAGCAAGCATTCCGATAAAATAAGGCGTACTTTGTCTTAAAATGATGCGAAGTGTGTAATCGTCGATAGCCTCGACGCCGATGTCCTCTGCCTTTACAGGAACGAATTCAGCTTCGCCGACCGCAGCCTTTAGTTTCGGATCAGCTTCGAGCTGCTTCGCGCGTTTCTTTTCGTCCCCGTCGAGCGTCACGCGATTTGAATTTATAGATTTGTGAAATTCGGTCTCAGGACCAAATGGTGGAGCGGTTTTTGAATCGCCGCCTTCGCCAAGATTACTTTCGAGAAGAAACTTGTCGCCTTTTTTTACAAAAACTTTTTCAGCGTTAAAGGCTTCGGCGTATTTGATCACGCCGCCGAGGGAAACCGCAGTTCGAGAGATCGTCTCGGGTGCAAAGCCGCGGCGCATGCTGTAAACGAAATCATTCGCCGTGATCGGTTTTCCGTCGCTCCATTTTGCGTTGTCACGAAGGTGAAAGATAAATTCGTCCAGATTCGGATTTATTTCCCAGCTTTTTGCAATCGCAGGGATCGGCTGCTGATCTTTTGGGCCATATTCGACAAGTCCGTCGTAAAGTGCCATGAAAATGCGCGCTTCGGGCTGACCGTCGGGAAGCTGCGGATCGAGCGTTTCCGGTTCGGAGCCGCTAACATAGCGAAGCACATTATCTTTAGGCGCAACTGTTTTTCCAAAGTAACGACTACTGGCGGACGACGAGCAGCCCGCAAAATGCGAACTTACGATCAAAAAAAACGCAAGCAATTGATATCGGCGGAATTGTCGTGCTGCCATATTCTCAACTCTACAATGAACACACGGATTTATTATCCTAAATGTCAGACAATTTTTGGGAGCGTGTGAAAAAAATAATGCGAATCGACAAATAATGCAACCTGTTCCTACAATACGCCTTTAACGGTTTTTGGCTGCCAACTGCTGTCGATAATAATGTCTTCGAGCGTCGTCGCATCGAGACCATTGACCGTAAACCCTTTGACATATGGCTTTACGAGCGAATACGCCATGGGAAAATACAAAGGTATCGCATTAAGCTCGAAAATTGCATCACCTTCGGTAATGATTTCGTTCTTGACCACAACTAACCCCGAATATTCCTTTGCAGCCGAGTCAGAAGTATTTTTCTCTTCAGGATCAAGCTCCAATATTTTCGCAGCTTCTTGCTCTCGCATCGCGTTTGTTTTCGGCGGATCAACCGTTAAATGTTCGGATTTTTTTTCCGTACCAAATATCGCTGCCATCCCTGCAGCTTCATCCATCGTCGGAAGGACAATACCTCGGCGGACAAGATCGTATTCGCCCAAGGCTCTTGCCGCATCGATCTCCGATAGTTCTTTTACGACGATCTCGGTGTCAAGGTTTAAATTCTGCTTCCACATTTTGGCTACCGAGCGCGCGACGCGCTGCTGAGTGTCGTTACGATTTATCAGCAGCCTGATCTTCGGAAAACCAGAACCGGTGGCGAAACCCGAATCTTCGAGCAGTTGTTTTGCTTTTGACACGTCGAGCGAAAGCTGTACATTCTTTTTGTCGCTCAGCGGCAAAAAAGATAGAGCCGGCCGCGCCGTACTTTCGAGTTCGCCATCGGTAATACGCTCGCGGTCGATAGATATTGCTAGTGCTTCGCGAACACGCCGATCATTGAAAGGCGGATTCTTTGTGTTGAATTCGTAAAAATTAAGTGCACTGTGCGTGGTCTGTCGAAAGTCGTCATAAGGCGAAAGAAGTTTTACCGCCAGCGGTTCGAACTCAGCATTTGTGAGTGCATCGATCTCGCCTTTTTTATAGGCAGAGAGTGCAGCCTCGGCGTTTTCCTTGGAAACAAATCTAACATGCTCCAGACTAACCGCAGCTCTGTTCCAGTATGTATCGGAACGGTCGAGAGCAATGCCGTCCTTGCCGACACTCGCCACAGTAAATGGCCCGTTCGTCACCAAGTCAGCGTCAAGAGCCGTGTTGTCGAATTCGACACCGTCGCCATAAATTGGCCTAAAGATTGGGTGTGCAACGAGTTTTGGGAAATCTTTATCGGGCGATTCGAGTGTGACTCTAAGGGTATTATCACCTATTGCTTCGACGCCAAATTTCTCAATTGCGGGTTTAGATATTGCGACCAATTTGTTTTCGCTATTAGTATGCGATACCGAATTTGCAGTTTGCGAGATTGATCCCGGCGTTTTCACCACTGAGACAGAATTCGATAATTCCTTATGCTGCAAATCTTCGCCAAACGCCAGCGAATGATTAAGTTGATCAGAATCGGGCATTAACGGCGCCTTTTTTGTAGTATGCAGTCCAACTATATTCTGGAACAACTCGCGGTGCGCAGTTTTGTCGCCAAGAGATGCCAGCCGCTTCCACGAAGTCACAAAATCGCCAGCCGTGACGCGTTTCCCGTTTGACCAACGCACATCCTTACGAAGTTGAAATGTCCATACGCGAAAGTCTGAAGAGTTTGTCCATTTCTCGGCAGTCGCCGGCACTTCTTTTAATGTGCCTGCGTCGATGTCGGTCAAGCCCTCAAATATAGCTCGGACAACATCAGTCTCTGGGGCGGCGGCCGCTCGAGCGGGATCAAAGCTTCTGGGAGCCTTACCGTTGCTCCAACGGAGTTCCTGTTTGGCCGGCGGTACAGTTTCCGCGTAAAACGGTTCTGGTTCAGGTTTTTGTATCTCTGCACAGGATGTTAGAAAAATAGTAAGGCTCAATACATACAGGAAAAATCTAAACGTTTTACCTTTCACTTTGCCAGGATTTTTTTTGTGAATTGCCATTTACTCAGAACACTTTTGAACGCAGTTGCACCAAAACTTCAGCGGCTTGACGGTTGATATCTTCAAGATCACCGGAGGTGTCGATCAGGTGGTCTGAGAAGCCCTTTTTTTTTTCCTGCGGCATTTGAGCAGCGATGCGCTTCCTTGCCTCGGTTTCGCTCAAGCTATCGCGTAACATCAAGCGGCTCAATTGTATCGCAGGTTCGCACCAGACCACAATAATATTATCAAAGCGTCTATAGCTGCCGGATTCGATCATAAGAGCTGCATCAACGATGGCGATCCCGTCAGGATCATTTTTCTCAAGTGCTTTGATCCAGCGATCCTGCTCTTTTATAACTAATGGATGAATAATGGAGTTCAGAAGTTGGCGCTTCTCTTCATCGGTAAAGATTATTGCACCGAGCGCGTTGCGGTCGAGTTCGCCATTTGGCTGCAGAATATCGCTGCCAAATTCACGCAAAATTTCAGCAAGGCCAACTTTGCCTGGTTCGACAACTTCACGAGCAGTTTTATCAGCATCGAGCACATGACAGCCGAGTTCGCGAAAACACGCGCAAACGTATGATTTGCCCACCGCTATTGAACCCGTGAGGCCGACTTTTAACATTTTCGATTCCAGCTCGCAGCTAACAGCTAGTATGTTAGCTTAAAAATTTTAACGCCCGTGACGCTTTGATAATTTGTTGACGTTATAAGCTGCGATCTCAGTAAGCGTCAAACCAAGTTCGTCCGCACACGCTGAGATATACCACAATACATCGCCAAGTTCGTCCTGTAGCTTTAAGCGAATTTCGTCGTTTATTACGCCGCCGTGATCGCGTTGAATCTTCTTGACTATGTTCGCAACTTCGCCCGCTTCGCCGGCAAGGCCGAGTGTCGGGTATTCGAGGTTGTTCAAACGTCGCGGATAAAGAGCCGTTTGGCTCGCTTCTGTTTGGTATTCTTCAAAGTTCATATTTTTTCTAATTAGCCACAGAGAACTCTGAGAAAGATGAGATTAAAAAAATAATGTCTCAGTGTCCTCTGTGATCTCAGTGGCTAAACCCCTCTTCTTCTTTTTGCCGCTTCGACTGTGTTTTTCATCAGCATCGCTACAGTTAGTAAACCGACGCCGCCGGGAACAGGTGTAAAATTTGAGGCCTTATTCATCGCCTCTTTTG